>CAXMLS010000335.1:0-7144 GCA_964194235.1 uncultured bacterium
GATGTGTATAAGAGACAGACACTATTCATCGCGATGAAAACAAAAAAATTGACCAAAGAAGCTGCACAGATTGCTGAGCAGTTCCGCATCACGGATGGCAAGAAATTTCGTTTGAAGGACCACGATCCGGACTCTACCGCCGGACTGAAGGACAAGGACGCCGCGCGAGGACTGCTGGAAGATGGGGTAGCGATGTTGAGCCAGTTGCAGGAAAAACTTTACGCGCAAGATCGCTGGGGAATGCTGCTGCTGTTTCAGGGCATGGACGCGGCCGGAAAAGATGGCGTGATCAAACACGTGATGTCCGGAGTGAACCCGCAAGGTTGCGACGTGTGGTCGTTCAAGACGCCGAGCAGCGAAGAGCTGGACCACGACTATATGTGGAGATCGCATAAGGCGACTCCCGAACGGGGCAAGATCGGAATTTTCAACCGCTCGTATTACGAAGAAGTGCTAGTGGTGCGCGTACATCCCGAGGTGCTGGAGCTGCAAAAATTACCGGCCAGCGCGAAGGGCAAGGACCTCTGGGAACATCGCTACGAAGACATCAACGCGTTTGAGCGCTACCTATCGCGGAACGGCGTGGTGGTGCTGAAATTTTTCCTGCATCTCTCGAAGAAAGAACAGAAGAAACGCTTTCTGGAGCGGCTGGAAGATTCGAAGAAAAACTGGAAGTTTTCGATGGCGGACGTCCAAGAGCGCGGGTTCTGGAAGGAATATCAGAACGCGTACGAAGAGATGGTGCAGAACACGGCGACCGAGCGGGCTCCGTGGTATGTGGTGCCTGCGGATAATAAATGGTTCACGCGGCTGGTTGTAGCGTTTGCGATTATTACCGCACTGAATAAGCTGGACCTTTCGTTTCCGGATGTGCAGAAAGCGAAAAAGAAGGAACTAGAGAAGATTAAGGAGTCGCTGCTACACGAAAAAAATTGAGGGGGGTTACTCGATGGATTCGGGGTCTTGATTGAACTGGTTGCGCTTTTTGTAGGCCATCACGGTGAGGCCGATACAGATGCACATGGGCGGAACCATGAGGATCAAAATGCCGCTCTTGAGCGCGTGGATCATTTTGGACCCGGAACCGGCGGCTTGCGTGTAGCAAAGGGCGCAATTCTGGGCGAATGCGATAGACGGCGTGAGTAGAGCGGCCCCGGCGATAACTGCCCGGCTAATCCAGGGATGCAGTAGAGACTCGCGGACTTCGGTGTTCGAACCCACGTGCTGACCTCTTTCGGAGTATCTCTCCGCTACTTTCCATAAGCAAGTCTTCAAATCCGACAACCGGGTATTGCCGCAACCTTACGCCGAATTGCGATCGGTCTGCCGATCATTACTGCTTTAGTGCGCGAACGGGCGCATATGCAGCAGGCGATAACTGTCCGACCAGATCATGTTCAACATGATGAGCACAAAAATCGTGGCCGGGATGAGCGACAGGAACAGGCTGGGACGCTCTTGCGCCAGATGCATGAAATACATCAGCGCTAGTGCACCGCCGCACACCGCCAGCGCGAGCAGTATTACCAGCAGCGTGCCGCTGGAAAAATTACGGTACGCCAGAAAGATTTCCAAGGCGGCGATAGCCAGCAAAACAAAATAGACGGGCAAATATTTAGCGATCACGTTCCCGGATTTGGATGGAGCGGTTACCGATGATTTTTCCGTCACGTTAAAGCACCTCAGCGCTGAATATTCAGCAAATAGACCAGCGGCACGACGAACATCCAAACCAAATCGACGAAATGCCAGTACAAGCCGGTGACTTCCACGTGGCCGGCCGTCAAGCTGCCGCGATTGAAACCGCGCGATATGACGATCATAGCGATGACGCCGCTGATGACGTGCAGCAAATGCAGGCCGGTGATGCTGAAGAATGTCGCGCCGAAGAGCGAGGAGCCCCAGGGATTATGAAACATGCGGACACCTTCGCCGATCAAACCGACCCATTCACGGAGATGCAGTCCGGCGAATAGAGCGCCCAACGCGATTGTGGACCAGAGGAAACGAGTGGTCTTGGCTTTGTCGCCGAGCTTGGCCGCATCGACGGCACCGAGCATGGTCAAACTGCTGGTGATGAGCACGAAGGTCATAAAGATGACATTCAGAATGCTGGGATTGAATTTGAACGGCGTCGGCCAATCGGTACTGGCATAGCGCAAATAGCCGTAGGCAAAGAGAACCGCTCCGAACGTCACGGCATCGGAAATAATGAACAACCACACGGTCAGCTTACGGGAAGGAATCGCGTAAGGAGAGCCTTCCATCATCGCGCCATGCCCGTGGATGGCGACTTCCGACTCGCTCACTTGGTGTTCCTCCTTCGACGATTACAGCCTGGTGCGCAAAACGAAGAGCAGATAAACCCAAAGAATGCCCATGAAATGCCAATAGATGGCGGTATTTTCAAAGCGGGCGCGGCGGAAAGCGGAATGGCTGCCGACCAGCTGGCCGATCATGTACGCCAGCGCCGCGACACCGCCGAGGAGATGCAAAATGTGCATGCCGGTGAAGACGTAAAAGAAAGAGCTGTTGGCATTGGTGGCCAAGAAAAGGCCCTGGGCGGCGAGTTCGCGCCAGGCCTGGCATTGACCGACGATGAAGAGCAATCCCAGGGCTAGAGTAACGCCGAGCCAGATGATCGCGTTGTGGGCTGCTGCAGAGGTTATGTACTGTGGCGTTGCGCGCGATAGCGTCTGAGCCGCGAGACTGCGGCGTGAACGCTCCAGCGTAAGACTGCTGAGCAACAGAGCTGCGGTGTTGGCGTAGAGGATGCTGGGCAGCGTGAGATGCGTCCAATCGCCGGCTGCGCCTTCACGAACGAAAAGAGCGCTGGTGAATGCGGCGAAAGACATGGTGATGGCGAAAATTCCCACCCAGATGCCGCTGCGAGAAGCGCCATCAGCGGCCGACCGGGACTTTGCCAAAGACAAATCACGCGGCGCCTTAACTGCTGGAATGCCGACTGGAGTGTAGGTCGCTGTAGACATGCTTTAGTTTCCGGCTTTCTATCCTTCTACGACTTTTCCTTTAGCTCACACACCGCCGACAATTTGTTCGGGCGAATCCTGCATCACGTAATCGCCTTTCAAACCGTTCACGCCGTACTGGTAGGGATCGTGATAGATGACCGGATGCTTGTCGCCGAAATTATTCCATGGGGGAGGAGACGGGACGCTCCACTCGAGCGTAGTGCCCTCCCACGGATTTTGCGGCGCGGGCTTCCCGAAGAATCGGCTGTGGGCCAGATTGTAGAGAAAGATAAGTTGCGCGGCGCCAGTGAAGAAGGCAGCGATGGTGATGAATTTATGCAAAGGCATGAGCGGGCCCATGAAGTCATCGACGAACGTGGAATAACGACGGATGTTCCCCACGAGGCCGAGATAATGAAAGGGCATGAATATGCAGTAGGTGCCGATAAAGGTGGCCCAGAAATGGATCTTGCCGAGGGTTTCATTAAGCATGCGTCCGGTCATTTTGCCGAACCAGAAATAGGTGCCGGCAAAGACGCCGAAGATGGAAGCCACGCCCATAACCATGTGGAAATGACCAACCACGAAATAAGTGGCGTGCAAATAAATGTCGATGGACGGCTGCGCGAGGAAAAATCCGCTGACGCCGCCGCTGACAAACATGGAGATAAAACCTAGCGCAAACAATGCGGCGGAAGTAATACGAATGTTGGCCCCGTAAAGACTACCCAGCCAAATCAAGGTCATGATGGTCGCGGGGATAGTGATGGTGAGAGTGGGGAAAGAAAAGAGCAGCGATGAAAAGGGATTCATGCCGCTGACGAACATGTGATGGCCCCAGACCATCCAGCTGAGGAAGCCGATGGAGAGCATGGAATAGATAATTACTTTGGCGCTCAGGAGCGGCTTGCGCATGCTGTTGATGAGCACGTGCGAAACGATGCCCATGGAGGGCAGGATGGCGATGTACACCTCGGGGTGACCGAAGAACCAGAAAAGATGCTGCCACAAAAGCGGTGAGCCGCCGGCGTGAGGCTGTAAGCGATCACTGACCACCAATCCGGAAGGAATAAAAAAACTGGTGCCTGCCAAGCGATCCAGGATCAACAGCAGAACCGCAGGCAGAAGCACGGCAAACGCGAGCAACGCGATACACGAAGTGATGAACCAGGCCCAAGTACAAATAGGCATGCGCATGAGCGTCATGCCCTTAGCGCGTAAATCCAAAGTGGTGGCAATGAAGTTCAATGCTCCGAGAAGAGAGCCAACACAGAAAAGCGCGATGGAAATAGCCCATAGATTTTGACCCCAACCCAGACCCGGACCGGCGTCAGAACCGAGTGCACTTAGCGGGGCGTAGGCGGTCCATCCGGAAATAGGCGGCCCATCGGGGATGAAGAAAGCGAGCATCAGGACCAGGAAGGCCGCGAAGGTAGTCCAAAAAGACATCATGTTGAAGCGGGGGAAGGCCATATCTTCGGCGCCAATTTGAATGGGCAGAAAAAAATTACCGAAGGCGGCGAAGGGCGCGTTGGTGAGAACGAAGAAAACCATCAACGTGCCGTGCATGGTGAGGAGCGAAAGATAATATTCGGGAGTGATGATGCCGCCGGGCGCACCAACCTTAGAGATTAATTCCAAACCGGGGACGCGGATCGTGGGCCAAACCAAATGGAAGCGCATCAACCACGAAAGGACCATGCCGAGGGTGACAGCGGCGAGCGCCAGCCCGTAATACTGCAATCCGATGACTTTATGGTCGAGGCTGAAAACGTATTTGCGCAGAAACCCGGTTGGCGGGGCGTGAACGTGGACCGGGGCTGGTGATGCTTCCTGCATGTACTCACCTCATTGGGAAAGCCGCGAACCGCGAATGATTGCGAGTTGCGGGTCAAAATACCGGTTCGTTACTGCTCAAACTCCTACCGGGCTACTGTTCGGAGACTTTCTCCTTCATCCACTTGTCGTAATCGTCCTGCGACATTACGTCGAGGTAAGCCTTCATGTTGTAGTGGCCAAGACCGCAGAGCTGGGTGCAGAGAATTTCGTACTTGCCGGTCTTGGTGGCGGTGAAATGGAGCGAAAGGTCCAATCCGGGGACGAAGTCCTGCTGCAGGCGTAGTTCGCGAACGTAGAAGGAATGGCCGACATCTTTCGCGTGCATGAGCAGGTGAACTTCGCGATCTACGGGAATAGCGAGTTCCGCGGCAACAACATCGTCGCGGGATTCCACGTCATTGGCGGGATCGAGACCGAAGAAATTCGAATTGCCTTCGTCAATCTTGTCCGGATGGAGCTGGCCAAATTTTCCGTCGGGTCCGGGATAGCGAAAATAAAATGCGAACTGGCCGGCCTGTACCTGTACCTGTAAGTCGTCTGATTTTGCTGGGGCGAAATAGACGCTGGCCCAGGCTTTCTGACCAAATACGCCCAAAGCCAGCACTTCGGTGCCGACAAGGATAAATGCGGCCACGACCATGACTTTCGCGCCGCCGGGCATATGCCGAACCTTCGCGCCGTCTTTGCGTTCCGTAAACTTCCACACAAAAAAGGCGAGCAGGAACTGAGCACCCAGAAAAGCAAAGCCGCTCTCGGCCATGGTGTCCGAAAGCTGCTCATCAATAGCGTGGCCGTGGGTGGAGATATCCTCAGGTTGCACGTATTTGTGCGTAACGATGGGATACGCAGATACGAGGGCAATAATCACGAGGACAACTGCAAACAGTTTACCCATGGCACCTCTCTGGCACTGATCCATCACTCGCCCGGCAGCTAGGCGACGAGTTTCGGTTTTGTGTGATTACCACAGCCCACACGCGAAAATAAACGTCAGTACGGCTTGGCTTTGAAGACGAAGTTGACGGCCTTAGTCTCGCTGCCGGAAATGGTTACGTCCTGAGTTTGCGTTCCGTAGGATTCGTGCCAGGCAGTAATGGTGTACTTGCCCGCGGGTAGATTTGGAAGAGTGAACGCGCCGTCTTTGGAAACCGCGAAGTGGGAGTTCTTCAGCACCGCGAAATTTCCATGCATCCAAGGATGAACGTTGCACTTCACGGGGATAAATTCCGCTTCGGAGAACTTTTCGCTGAGTGGAGGAGTTCCGGGCGGCTGAGACTTGTTCCACTCATGGTTCACCTTGGCGAGGGGATGGATATTGTGAGAGGTCTGATCGTCGTTGACGATTTTCAATTCCTGATTAATCTGGAAGGCCAGGACGTGGGGTAGATAACGGCAGCCCTTCTGATCGAAGGTGACGGCCTGGGAAGGAGCGCCTTCGTCAGGAGCACCTGCGGAGACATACACCACGACGTTGTCCAACGAGTTGTTCGCGCCAGTTACCACAGTTTCTGTCGCGGTTGGAGTTGTGTATTGCTTGGCGCAACTCGGTTCTTTGGACATGTCGATGGGCTTTTGCTTTGCGGGCGTGCCTTCGTAAGTGACTTTGCCGCTGACGGTGCCGCCGCCGGCGGGTTTGCCGGGCCCCGCGAATACTGCGACCGACGCGACTCCCAGCATTACAGCTGTTGTAACGAGTTGCTTGATACGCATGCGATTTCCCCCTGAATCTGCCGAACTTTATTGTTTGATGCCGGAACCGGTTGGCGTTCCTTTAATTTTTTGAGCGTTTACGATTTCCGCGCCTTCTTTGGTGCCCATCCACGTAGCGAGCTCCTGGCTCTTGTGAGCCACCTGCAGGGTGCGCAGGTAATGGACCAGGTCCCAGGCGTCCTCGGGCTTGATAACGTCGGCGAACGAAGGCATCGGAGTGCCGTCAACACCGGTCATAAAAATTTTGTAGAGATCGCGATTGGTTGTGCCGCACTTGAAGCGGGAACCGGCCGCGAAATTATATGGACGGATAGGTTGATCGTTGCTGTCGGTCAGCGTTGACGCAGACGGACCATCGCCGCGACCTTCGGGGCCGTGGCATTTCCAGCATTCCAGTTTCTGGAAAAGTTCCTGGCCGTGCTTGATGCTTTGAACGCTGACGGGAGTTTCCGCCGGCACGCTAATGGGATCGCCGGCTTTTTCTTTGGCCCAACGCGGGGAAAAAGTCTTTATGAACGCAATCAAGTCCGCGCGGTTTTGCGCCGTTAAAGTGATCCAGGAGGGCATGTTGGAATTATTGAAGCCTCGCGTGAGGGAGTTATACCTGTCTCTTATACACATCT
>CAXMLS010000336.1:0-2118 GCA_964194235.1 uncultured bacterium
CCCGCCATTGGCTTCGCAGCGCGATAGTGCAGCCACAATCCAACAAGAACCACGGCGAGCAAGATGTTTCCGATCAATGCCAGCAAAAACCATGTGCGAAAATTTTTCATCGCTTCGCCCCTTCGCCGCGCAAGGCCAGCCCGCTAAGTTGTTCGAGCCGTGCCAGCGCCGTCTCCCGGTCCGCGGTGCTTTTCCAATACTCTTCATCCAGATGAAGCACATCGAGAAACGAACCCAGCAGCGCCTGAATGTCCTGCCGATTGTTTTGGTACGCTGCAATGCCCGACTGGAATCCCGCGCGCGCCTGTGGCAATAACCCTTCTCGATAAATTTTCAGCACGTCCGCGGTCTTCTGCGCGATTTCGTATTCATTCCGGAGTTCAAACGCAACCTGCTGCGACTGAACCTCGGACTCACTGCGGGAGCGCTTCAGCGTAGCCTCTGCCTGAGCAAGTTCCGGGCGCTGTTTGCGATTTCGATAAATGGGAACGCGAACCCCGACGCTCAGCAAGTAGTAGGCGCGGAATTGCGCCGGGTCGGTGCGCTGCCACATGTACTGAACGTTGAAGTCCGGATAGAAATCCTTGTGTGCCAGATCGACTTGCAGTTTCTGCTTCTCAACCATCTTCTCCGCGCCAGAAATTTCTGGGCTTTGCGTTTTCGTCGCGGCTAAAAGCTCCTCGAACGTGTACGCAAGCGAAGTCTCGCGCAACTCGGATGGCTCGATGTCTGGCGAACTCTGCGACCGATTCAGAAGTTGCTTGATCTGCGCCTGCAACTTGGCCACTTCCAGATGGTGCATGCTGATTTCGCGCAGCAACTTGGTCTGCTCAATCTGTGCCCGCAGCAATTCCTGCTGGTTGCCCATGCCCGATCGGTAGCGCGCGTCTGCGGATTTCTCCACCTGCTTCAGGAGTTGCCCATCGCTCTCAAGAATCCCCAGCGTCGTGGAAAGATACGCAAGCTGGAAGTACGCCGATTTAACTCCAGTGAGAACCGCGCGACGTACAGATTCGTACTGCTGCTGGACCACATCAGCATCCCTCTTCGCGATCTCGCCTCTTAGCCGCAGCTTTCCTGGATACGGCAAATCTTGCGACACGCCGAGACCAAAGTAGGCGAAATCGCTGTTCGTATACCCGGCGAAAGGTCGTGGACTTCCCACGTTGACCTGTTGCACCGTGAATTGCGGATCGGGAAGTGTCGCGACTTGTGAAGCAATCTGCTTGGCCGACTGCCAGCCTTCGCGCGCAGCCTGAATCTGCGGATTGTTCTGCTCCGCCTCCGCTAACAAATCTTCCAGCGAAGTGACGGCGCTCCCGTCAGTGTGCCCATATTCTTGCGGCGGCGAAGCAACCTGGGCCTGCTCCTGCGCGAACAATCCGCGAGCGTGCACAAAAAAAAGAAGCAGTGCCGCAAACAAAAGAATCCTCGGTACAAATAATTCACGTTGCGGTTTTTCGCCGCGAAAGGACGACATGATGCTGCCTCCACAAAAAAATCGAGAAGTTCAACCAGTGATAGTGGATTTGTGCTCCGCGCTATGACGGATCACAGCGGCGCAGAGCCAAATTAAAGACACAAATAGAGAAGTGGTGCGCAGAACGCACACCAATAGGCGGTCTAGATCAGCAGGGAAGCGTGAAGCGTGTAAAGCTCAGGAGGCGAATATTGCTGACTCTGAATCGTGACAACGGGCTCGAAGCCTAACGAAGCACTCTCAAACGGCTGAGTATATTCAATAATCGCGATCGTCGACGCAGGTGCGACCGGTGCCGTAGGCAGCACATTGGGCGTCTGTCCCGAAGTCATCGTTTTGCAGCACCCATGGCTATGATTCGCTGGTGTGCAGGGCATCGACGCACAACACTCCATGCTCTGGTCATCCGGCGTCATGGCGGACATGCAGTCCGCAAATTGCAGGAGCAAAAATCCCGCCACTGCCAGCATCATGACTATTTTCTTGCCCATATTCCAATTTCAACTCTAGGTCTATCAGACGTCGCCGTCAAGCAATCGTGTCTCGCTTGATATTACCGACAAAATTTTCGCGCCAGCTCCGAAGCGCGCTCGAAAGCGTCCTCGCATACTGGGTAAACTCTGTCTCTTATACACATC
>CAXMLS010000337.1:0-2054 GCA_964194235.1 uncultured bacterium
AGATGTGTATAAGAGACAGTCTTTACTGTATGGTGCGCATCTATTTACAACTGTCTCATTTAAGACATAAATAAATTATGTGTCCATTGTGATAACCCGATGGAATACGACGTATGAAGGGATGATGTCTGCGCAAAACAGGAACAATTCACAAAACGCGGCGGGTGTCCCACGTTCGCTGTCGAGCCTGCCTGCCGCAGGCACGTTACGAACCTGGATTTCTGGGCTACCTTGATCTTTTTTAATCGTATTCAAATCCCCGACCATGCAAAATGTTCGTCAGAGTTCACCGCAGCGACCAAATGCACCTGGACGGCCAATTAACGCGGAATTTATAGGGGGACCAGCGGGGACTTACTTGATCAATCAGGTCGTGCGCCACCAGAGGTTAACCAGCGATTTTCATGGGAGTAAGTCGTGGATTACACAATGGTAATAGCGGAGCAGTTTCCATCGAACAACAATTAGAAGCTGACGGGGCGAGGCAAGCTCCGCCAAAGTTACGAAAATACTTTGGCATTACGCTACGCAAACATTTTCAGTTTGGGAATTGTTTCCGATGCCGTGTGCCAAATCGGGATTAAGGGGACGTTATTTAAGGCCGCCAGGAGTACGTGTATTTTACCGCAAAGCGAGTCTCGCGGACCTGCGGTGGATTCGCAGCCGCAATACTCGCGAATTGAGTTCCGACATTGTAGATGATGTACAGGTCGCTGTCGGGCCGATAGTTATACCTCAGCCGCAAGTTGGCACTCGCGGCCTGTGTGTTTGACGTATCCATTTGAATAAGACTGGTGAACGTCAGAAAACGCGTGAACGAGTAATTCGCTTGCAAGCTCGCCAATAACACAGAAAAATTGTCACCTGTCACCGGTAATCGAAATCGGTCCCACGTTTCTATAGCAGAAATCGAAAATCTTGCCGTTGGACGATAGTTGGCGCGCACTCGGAGTTCATTTAGCGTTCCACCATAGTAGCCGCCGAAGCGCTCAAAGAAGTTGTAAGTGAATCGCCGGTCCTGGCCAGACCCGTACGTGAGTTGATGGCGGGTGAAGTGATATAGGCCGTTCGAAATGAACACATTCTTGTACAGATGAAATGGCACGGTGATCCGCTGGGTAAACACATCCACGATGTCGTCATCGGTGTAACTGCCATTGTTGAAATCGGCGCGGAAAGTGTTTTGCCATTCTTGCGTGGAGACTTCACCCCTGGTGTCCGGCGCGTGAAGCAGGAATCCTTCGAACTGCAATTCGCGGACATTGGCTAGCCTGGGTCGCGCTTTGAAGGTCAAATCTCCGTACACCTCATTTGAATCGGTCCTTTGAATAAAACCCACTTCTGGGTTGAAGTTCGGCCCGATTTTTCGCCGCTCGACGATTCCCTCCAGCCAGTTGGACCGGTAAGCTAACGCCGCTCCAACATCGCTGGCTCCACTCGGATTTCCCGGAGATCGTGTACTAGCCACATGCGCGTCCACAAACCAGTCCTTGACAAGAACTAGGCGCGTGTCGACACCGCCCGTTTGGTTAAACCTATCCAGTAGGTTCCCTGATCGTTTGTCGATACCTATCACACCAACATACGAACCCGGCCACAGTGATTCCTTTAACCGAATTACTGCAAAATTTGCGAATGGATTCGGGCCGCTCGAACGCGTGTCCACGTCCATGATGCCCAGCTCTAGGCGCCCCAGCGTGCCTGTTAGCTTGACACCACCATTAAGAGGCACCTGGTTCCCGGTAACCGGATCAACTCCAATCTGGCGGCTGAAAAACAGTTGATCGTTATGTCCCATGTGGAAATTGAACACGCCAGCATTCTCCAGGAAAAACTGGCGCTTCTCCGGAATGAATACTTTGAAAGGGGTCAAATTGAAGGGCTGAAGGTCTACCTCTGTGTCGGCAAAATCGGTGTTCCCGGTAAGATTCAAAACGAGATTCGAACTAAGCCCATATTTAATGTCTACTCCCCCCGTAAGTGGGAATTTAGGTTCTTGTCCCGTTTGCTTGTCGTACCGTCCCAGACCATAGGGTCTGTCTCTTATACACATC
>CAXMLS010000338.1:0-4126 GCA_964194235.1 uncultured bacterium
ATGTGTATAAGAGACAGGTCCAAGATAGAACTGGTTTCTCGGCCAACTTCGTTCAGCAGCAAAAGTGTTTCCGCTTGCGTGCGCACTTTTTGATAAAGGCGAGCGTTTTCAATGGCCACGGCTAGCCGGCTGGCCAGCAGAGTGAGAATTTTTTGTTGATCGGGCGTGAAATAGTCGAGATGGCGGCTTTGAACGTCCAGGACGCCAACGCATTTACCCTGCAGCATCAGCGGAACCGCCAATTCGGACCGCACATTTTCTATGGCATTAATGTAGCGATCGTCTTTTGAAGTATCGCTGACACGTACGGAACGACCGGTCGCGGCGGCGGTGCCGGTAATTCCGTGGCCGATCGGTACGCGCAAGTTCTCAGCGAGATCGCGGGGATAGCCAATGGAAAAATAATGCTTGAGATAGGCGCCGTCGCCTTCGAGCATAAGGACGCCAAAAATTTCGTAATCGATATGCCGCTTGATCAGCGCGGCGGTGCGGGCGAGGACCTCGTCCAGGTCCAGCGAAGCGTTTACGCCCTCGCCGATTTCCGCAAGTGTCGCTAGCACTTCGGCGGGAAGCTGGGTCTCGGTATTCTCGGCCGCTGTTTCTGTCGGTGCTTGTCCGGAATTCATCGCGTGTTATCTATTATAGCAGCCGCTAGAGCGCTGTAATGTGGTGCGACTACAGTGAGTACATCGGGTTCGTCGTCAGTTGCCGACCATTTGTTTTAGCTACCAAATTTCAGACGCGCTTCCTGCATGATCTTTACACCGTTGCTGGTGCCAATTCGGCTGGCGCCTGATTCCACCATTTTCAACAGATCTTCCAGCGTGCGGATGCCGCCAGAAGCTTTCACACCTATTGCCGGGCCAACGACGCGGCGCATCAGTGCGACGTCGAATGTGGTGGCACCGGCGGTGCTGAAGCCCGTGGAGGTTTTTACGAAATCAGCGGCGGCACCGGCCGCCAAGCGGCAGGCGAGCTCCTTTTCCTGATCGTTCAATAAGGACGTTTCTATGATCACTTTGAGAATAGCGTTGCGTTCGTGGCAGGCCGCGGCAAGCGACGCAATTTCATTTTTAACCGCGGCGTCTTCCCGCGCCTTCAGACCGCCGATGTGAATGACCATGTCGATTTCTCGCGCGCCATTATCCAGAGCCACCCGGGCTTCATGGAGTTTTGCGCCGGGAAGATTGGCGCCGAGCGGAAATCCCACGACTGCGCACGTTTTGATGGACGATCCGCGGAGCGCTTCGGAAACCTGGGAAACAAAAACTGGGTTCACGCAGACGGACGCGAATTGATCGTGCACCGCTTCGATGCACAGGCGCCAAACATCCTCGCGCGTCGCTTCCGCCTTTAGCACTGTGTGATCAATCAGCCCGGCAACCTGTCGCGAATGCGTTGGAACGGCGGTCATACTTTTTTCTTTTTCTCTACTTTACCGATGGTCAATACGGCGACATCCAGCAAATTGCGATAGCGCTCCGCATAGTCGAGGCCGTAACCGACAACGAACTCGTTGGGAATTCTAAAGCCAACGTAATCGGCCTGCACGGCGGTGACGCGGCGTTCCGGCTTATCGAGAAGCGCCACGACGCGCAGATGCTTGGGCTTGCGCTGTTGAAAAATGCTAAGGAGATACTGCATGGTCATTCCGGTATCGAGAATATCTTCTACGACGATGACGGTTTTTCCTTCCACATCGGCGTCCAGGTCCCTGGTCAACCGCACCTGGCCGGAGGAACGCGTATCGTGGCCGTAACTGGATACGGCGATAAAATCGAACGATACTTCTCCGGAAATTTGGCGCGCGAGATCGGCAAGAAAGAATACCGCGCCTTTTAATACGCCCACCAGATGCAGCGGCTGGTCGGGAAAATCCTGGCGTATTTTTGTGGCGAGTTCCTTAATGCGTTTTTTGATGCGCTCGCGAGGGATGAGCACGCGAACACTTTCGTCGGCGTGAGTGGTGCGACGCGGCGTGGTACCGGATTTGCGTTTGGGAGACATGATTTAAACCGAACCGAGACTCTAGCGCACGCTTTGCTTAGAGAGCAAGCCATCGTTGTTTGTTCGTGTGCTGGAGACGCGGCGCTAATTAAGTAAGAAATTGGGCCTGAGATAGTTCTTCAGCAATGGCAGGGGTAAACTTCGACAAAGCGCTGGTTTTTCATACCCCGATAGGATAGGTATTGGCCGTCCGAATCGCTGATGAGAGGTGATGTTAATGGAGAAAACGCAACCGGAACCATGGTTGAGAGGAACTCATCGAGACATTCAGGTGGTGCTGCGCGCGGCGATTCATGCGATTGAGCTGGCCGAAGAAGGGATCATCTGCTGGTGTGGGCAATTAAGCGAAACGGAAATTAGCGCTACCCCATGTGGCTTGCCGTCAATCACAGTGCAGCTTCGCCATATCACTCACAGCCTGGATCGGTTGCTGACCTACGCGGAAGGACGGCAACTCAATGAGCAACAATTGGTGGAATTGAGAAAAGAAGAATCGGGTGCGGCTGGTTCGCGCGCGGAACTTTTCGATGGGTTAGCCGCTGCCTTGACAAAAAGCTGCCGGCGCATCAGGCAGATCAGTAAGACGAAGGTATCGCTGGAAGAACCACGGTTCGTGGGGAGACGGGCGCTGCCAACGAGCGTAGGCGGCTTGCTAGTGCATGTCGCCGATCATACGCAGAGACACACCGGACAGGCGATAACGACGGCGAAGATGTTGCTCGCGCAACGTGGCAGATAGCCGGACAAGCGGGTTTTACAGGGTGCCACAGCATGGCGCGCAATCCGCGTTGCTCGAATAGCCAACCGCGGATAGAATCGAATCTGTTATCACTCTTCCGCAACAACCGTCGCGCAGAATGGGACGTGGTTCTGCAGGGCGCACTCGAAACATAAGCGCCAGGTAACCCGGGCAGCGGGGACCTGAATCCGGTACTAATGCGAGGGCTCAGAATTTGTGCGGAATCGCCGGCTTCACGAATAAAAAGTGGACGCCTCCAGCGGATCGAATTCGAAAAGCCACAGAGACGCTGATTCATCGCGGCCCCGACCAGTTAGGTGTCTTTGAGTCCGAATTATTTTCTCTGGGAGCAACGCGGCTTAAGATTATCGACCTGGAGGCCGGCGATCAGCCGATTCTGTCCAGCGATGGCGATAGCGGTATCGTCTTCAACGGCGAAATTTACAACCACCTGGAAATTAGAAAAGAGCTGGAACAGCGCGGCCACCGATTCGAATCGCATTCGGATACCGAAACGGTGCTGCATGCTTTTCTGGAATGGGATACGGAGTGCTTCTCGCGGCTGCGGGGAATGTTCGCGATCGCGTTATGGAGCAAGTCGAAAAAACGGATTGTCCTGGCGCGCGACCGTTTGGGAATCAAGCCACTGTACATCAGCCGCCGGGGCGAAGATTTATTTTTTGGCTCGGAATTAAAAACGATTTTTGCTCATCCGGAAATCGAGCGGCGCATCAGCCTCGCCGGCCTCGACTGCTACCTCTCTCTGAATTATGTGCCGTGTCCGTGGACCCTGGTGGAAGGCATTGAGAAACTTCCTCCGGGCTGCTGGCTGGAATGGCGCGACGGGCAGATTACGCAAGAGGCTTACTGGCGACTGCCTTTTGGCCCGTTCGCAGGCTGGACGCTGGAAGCCGCAAAAGAAGAACTCGATGCACTGATGAAAAGCTCGGTTCGGGAACATCTGCTTGCCGACGTTCCTCTGGGCGTGTGGCTGAGCGGAGGCGTGGATTCTTCTGCAATTTTGCACTACGCGGCGCAGGCGTCGAGCACTCCGCTGAAAACATTTTCAATTTCGTTTCGCGGAAGAAGCTTCGATGAAACGGAATATATCCATCAAGTAGCGCGCCAATACGGCACCGAACATGAGGAGATGGATTTAACGCCGGAGACGGATTTACGCGGGGCGATCGAGCAGTTCGCTTACTATTCCGATGAACCGAGCGCGGACGCGGGGGCTTTGCCGGTGTGGTTTTTATCAAAGCTAAGCAAGACAAGGACCACGGTGGCACTTAGCGGTGAGGGAGCGGACGAGCTTTTCGGAGGCTACCTGACGTACCGGGCGAATCATCTGGCCGGACGGATGCGAGCCATACCGGCGGG
>CAXMLS010000339.1:0-10808 GCA_964194235.1 uncultured bacterium
ATGTGTATAAGAGACAGGCTCTATTCTGCATCGGCGCTTTGATGAGCGCGCTGAACTTTATCACCACCACGCTGGACATGCGCTGCAAGGGCATGTCGCTGATGCGCATGCCGCTGACCTGCTGGGCCTGGTTTATCACAGCGATTCTGGGCCTGCTGGCGTTTGGCGTGCTGTTCTCGGCGGGCATACTGCTGCTGGCGGATCGCAACGTGGGCACTAGTTTCTTTGTGCCGCTGGTCACGGTCAACGGTCAACTCGCCGCTCACAAGGGTGGTTCGCCGCTTTTGTGGCAGCACCTGTTCTGGTTCTTTGGGCATCCCGAGGTGTATATCGCCATCTTGCCGGCGATGGGCTTGTGTTCGCAGTTGGTGTCGGTGTTCTCTCGCAAACCGATATTTGGCTACAAGGCGATGGTGTACGCGATTTTGTCCATCGGTTTGCTGGGGTTCATGGTATGGGGTCATCACATGTTCATGAGTGGCATGAGCCCCTATTCGGCCTTCGCGTTCTCGCTGATGACCATGGCCATCGGTGTGCCTTCGGCCATCAAAACCTTCAACTGGCTGGGGACACTGTGGGGCGGGCGGATCCGTTTTTCTTCACCGATGTTGTTTGCAATCGGATTTGTTTCCATGTTTGTCTCGGGCGGAATCAGCGGTCCCTTTCTGGCGCAGCCGGTGCTGGACATTCCACTGCATGACACGTACTTCGTGACGGGGCACTTCCACCTGATCATGGGCGTGGCGTCGATCTTCGGGATCTTTGGGGCAACCTATTACTGGTTCCCCAAAATGTTTGGGCACATGATGAACGAAAGCTTGGCGAGGTGGCATTTCTGGTTCACCTTTATCGGTACGTACGCCATCTTCATGCCCATGCACTATCTGGGCATGGCTGGACACCCGCGCCGCTATTCACAGTTAACGGAACTCACCTATTTGCACCCACTGCTCCCACTGCAGAAGTTCATCACGTACGCGGCGTTCGTAACCATCGCGAGTCAATTTATCTTTTTGTTTAACCTTTTCTGGAGCATGAAGGGCGGGAAGAAGGCGAGCGACAATCCTTGGGAGGCGACGACTCTCGAATGGACGACGGCGACTCCGCCTCCTCATGACAATTTCGGCGGACATACGCCCGTGGTTTACAACGGCCCGTACGAGTACAGCGTGCCGGGCGCGCCGCGCGATTACGTGATGCAAACCGATCCGACAACCGTGGCGGCACACTAGAGAAGATATGGCCAGTTTCACACCGACTGTTTCGATTAACAATGGTTCGCCCGATTTCCATGTGCGATTGCGCCGGGCGCGTCTAGGGTTAGCCGTGGGAGTGACGGGGATCGTGATGATCTTCGTTTCGTTTACCAGCGCATACCTCGTGCGTCAGGGACTGCCGACACTTGACCCGCGCACTGACACGCTGGTTCACGATTGGCTTCCGGTGCGCCTACCGCGATTGTTGCTGATCAATAGCTTAGTGCTGCTGATCAGCAGCGTGACGATGGAACTGGCCCGGCGCCAAGTAGCACGCGAGGTTACACTGGCGCAGGTAAATTCCATTCCAGGAGTTTCTCAGGGCCGCGAAGATAAGATTCCCTGGCTCGCGTTGACGGTGGTGCTAGGTCTCAGCTTTCTCACAGGGCAGTGGATGGCGTGGCGCGAGCTCGCCGCAAGCGGTTTTTATGTGGCCACCAACCCCAGCAGCTCTTTCATTTATTTGTTGACCGGCATGCACGGTTTGCACTTGCTGGGCGGTGTTTTGGCGCTACTGGCGGCGGGCGCCGCTTCCTTATTGGGCAGGCCGGTGGAATCACGAAACATCGTGCTGGACGTAACCGGCTTGTACTGGCACTTCATGGCGTTTTTGTGGATTTACATTTTGTGTCTGTTGGAGTTTGCACGTTAGAGCAAACTTGCCCCGAACTGATCGGGGTCACATGTAACGAGGAGACCAAACGCATGGCTGAAGCGACGCTGCCACACGACATGTCAGCGGCTTACGAACCGTCGCTGTTTGGGACGTACTCCAAGAAAATCGGGATGTGGCTGTTCCTGCTGTCCGATTCGCTGACTTTTGGCGCCCTGCTTTACTCTTACAGCTATGGGCGCATTTCGACACCAAACTGGCCCACGCCGTTCCATTCCGAGAGCATCGTGAACGCCACCGTCATGACAGCGTTTCTCCTGACGAGTTCGCTGACCATGGTGATGGCCGTGCGCGCGGCAGTGCACGGAAACGCAAAAGCACAGCGGCTGTGGTTGCTAGCGACCATGGCATGCGGGATGGCCTTCGTGATCCTGCACGGGCGAGAGTGGAGCAAGTTGATCGCGGAAGGCTTGACTTTACCCGTGTTTCCCAAACTGCCGGGCCACGAAGCAGTGGGTGAGTTTGCCAACGTGGCACAGACCGTGCCGCAGTTTCCCGCCACGTTTTTTGGCCTTACGGCAATGCACATGCTGCACGTGACGCTGGGGGTGATTTACCTCGGCGTGGTTGCGTTGCGGCGCAATTTCATTCCCATTTTGCTGGTGTTCTGGCTGGCGGCGTGGCTAGGGACACCATCCTACAGCCCCTTCCACTACGGCGCGCACGTACTGCTGCTCGCGGCCATCGTGTGTTCGATCATCCTTTGGCTAAAGCCCAAGGTCTACGATTCGTCCGATGTCGAGGTGGCCGGCTTGTATTGGCACTTCGTCGATTTGGTTTGGATGTTTATTTTCCCCCTGGTGTATTTAATGTCCGCCAGAATACTTTAGGAACTAGAAAGACATGGAAACCTTCCAACAAGCCATTGCGGAACGCGTCGCCGCGCAACACCGCCATCATGGCAAGTCGCAGTTCTTGTGGGTTTGGGGCGCGCTGCTCGCAATGACGGCCATCGAAGTTTATCTGACCTATCAAAACATGCAGCCCGTGCGGATGTTAACAATCTTGATGGGCTTGTCGCTCGTGAAGGCGGCGCTGATCATAGGCTACTTTATGCACATGAAGTATGAAGTGTCGCGCATGAAGTGGCTGACGATGTGTTCCCTGGTTGCCTGTCTGGCGCTGATGATGATTTTCTTCCCGGACGCGCTTCGCATCCTCTCGCTGGGAGTGAAATGAGATTTCGCGCCGCCATTCTCGCCGCTTGTCTGTTGCTATGGGCCACGCCGGCATTTAGCCAAGCTTGTTCCATGTGTTATAGCACGGCCAAGGCGACTTCCAAGGATGGGCAAAGGGCTATCAGCAGAGGCGTGATGGTACTTTTGGTTCCACCGCTTGGATTTATGACGCTCGGCATCTGGATGGCGTTCCGATATGGAAGGAAGCGCGATCGCGAGCAAACCGATCACGTGAATTTGGCGTTGTGATATGGAGGAAAGCTGAATCGGAGAAGATCTTGTAGTGCGGAGCGAGGGGCACGCGTAATGTTCGATCAGGCGACTCCTTCTTCCCGGCGGCTGGACGGCTATAGGTTGCGAGCTTCATTTGGAACAGGTACTGCATGTGCCGCTCTCCTTTTCTTAAACCGAGATGTATGCCTCTCATTTCGGGGAGCAGGTCACAAATCCATTCGCCGCCCCGGCTGCTAAGAAGGAAAGCAATACCTAGAGGATCCCTAGATCCGAATCTTGCGTCTCACCAGCGCCCACGCAAGATTGGCTTCTTTGCACAAAAAGCGAAGTCAGGTTTGAGTGTCTGCAGCCGCAGATTGGCTGAGCCTGTATCACCTTCCGATACTTACAATGTCCGTATTCTTCGGCCCGCTGAGCCTCTTTCAGCGCACAGAATGTCGACATCCAATTCGCAGGAGGGCAAAAGCTCGCACTTGAGATAATCACGCGTAGAATTGGCGCACGAGGTGTGCCGATGGAAGAAAACGAAGCAAAGAGAGCGGGCTTGGAGCGCTTGTGTCAGGGCGTGTCACCTAACGATGAGGCTTGCAATAATCCGGCGATGATGCACTGCGCGACGTGCAGGAGGTGGTTCTGCGATGCCCACGCCGATGATGAGGAGTGGCATCCGTGCATGCTGCCGCATGGAGAAGAGGGTGGCGAGGCATAGGACCACGAGAGACTCACTCCGCGGTAAAACGAGCTTCACCCTCAGAAGCCCAGGAGACTGCTGGAATAATGCCGATCTCTTCGGTGCGCACGCGAACTTCGTCCGTTTTTATTGAGACGACTTCCCTCCGTGGGGCTTACGCACACATATTGCAAACTCCGGTTCGCGCAAATAAAGGCTCGCGACGAGAGAATCGGCCGGCAGGAAGAGCGCGTACAATTGTGGGTGTGCCGGTAATAGATTGCGGTGATGAGCATAAAAGAAATGACTCGGAAGGAGCAAAGCCGATAGCCTCCAAGAGGGCTACACAAAAATTGAGGCTGGCTGCGAAAAAAATACCAGCGCGAACAGTGAACCCGCAACAGAGGACGGATAATTATCTACGTCGAAGACGTAGATAGGTTTTGGACTTAAGTGAAAGATAATGCAGTGCTGATTTTCGGTCGCAAGTATGGTCTGTAGACGCTTAAATCCCGCGTTCCAGATACGTTTTTTAGAAACCCTCGCGAGCGGCGATATACGACCGGAGGAGATTCGGAATTGCGATGGCCGCGAGGATCAAAATGATCGCCAGCAATTCGATGAGTGAGAAACTCTTCCACTTCTCTGTGCCGCTGTCGCCTTGGAACTGCAATACACGTTTCATAGTCTCTGCTCCTTGGTGGGAACTATGCGTTTGATCAGGGCTACCACCTGTGTATGACCGAGCGGAAGATTCACTCCGATGCCGAAAGACACGGTGTTGAGGCTGTAGTGCATGCTCCGGCTGTAGCCCACACCGAAATCCAGGTAACGCGTTGGGCTATAGCTCACGCCGACGTTTACGCCGTTGTCCCGGTCCAGACTGGCTCCGCCGATGGTCTCGGCATTCTTCTCGAAAACGCGGTTATATTGCACGGCAGACAGGACAGTCGTACCGCGGGGAACGATACGGCTGAACACATGCTGTGTGCCCCAGGGAGCGACGTCGTAGAGCGAAGCGCTCGCAGACACCGAACGGAAAATCTTTACCGAGGTTCCCGATTCGAAGCTGGCGACTTTGCCGAATGTGATGTACGGCCGGCGATAAATTCGCTGATTCACGGTGTTACCGAGGTCGATATCGGCGAATGGAGTGAACCGGCCGAAGCCGCGATCGAAGTGGTTGTCCAAATCGAAAGTGACCCGGCCGGTGCTGCGGCCCTTGCTGGTATCACCGCTTGGTGCCGTTCCGGTCAGCGTCGCGCTGTAGCCGAACAGCCGATTATCGAGCGACAGCCGAAGGTCCACGAAAGCGTCCCCGATACCGTTGCTTGACCTCGAGCCCTTCACTGACTCAGGCGCGCGAACGATGTACACCGGAATGCCTGCATCCACGCCAAAGTACTTATTGAAGTTGTAGCCTGCCGTGGAAGTAAAAGTGAAAACTTTTCCGTCGGTGCTGGAGCTTGTGTCGAAGTGCTCCGTTAAAACCATGCCCTTGTCCTCGGACTCCTGGGCGGCGGCCCGTGGCGTGTAGAGAGAAAGGGTCGTGCCGAAGAACAACGCCGCTATCGCGTACCATCGGTTGGAGTGAACTTTCTTTGCTGACGTTCCGAACATTTCTGTTTCTCCTTTTTTATTTGGGAATTTCTGATAAATTCGGTTCAGGAATTCCGAGGGGATCTTTTCTCTGGAAGCGATCCCCCTCGGCTCCGTCATCCGCTTACGGCTTGCGGACTTTTTTCGCCACCAGGATGGGATCGCCCACGGTCTTGAAGAGCAAACCGCGAAGCGCGAGGTTGTTCCCCACGGCGAGTGAGGAGACTCCCGAGACGCCCTCAAACTCCGTTGCCGAGGAAGTCTGCACCTGCACCTGGTTGATGCCATTGCTGGTGAACAGCGCAAGCAGGTTGTTGACGGCGAAGTTGGGCGCATTGACCGACGACACAGTTCCCGGGAACTGTGAGGTATGCAGTTTCACCCGGTCCGTGGTCACCGTTGTGCCCGTGACAGGGGACGAAACGACCAGCGCGCGGACTTTCACTTGTTGTCCGACGAGCAAATCGTTCACGGAAGCGAAGGAAACGCCGGAAGGAATAGCTCCGCTCAGGTCGTCGCTGTCGATCGCAAATTGCACTGGCGTATTGATGGAGATCGTCACCGAATTGCCCACGTTAACTCCTGCGATTACGGGCTCTTCGTCCTCGACCACCATCTGGAACTGGTTGTTCGCGGTGTTGACGGCAACGATGGTGCCTTCCAGTTGTTCCTCGTTGACGGCGTCATCAAGTTGAACTTCGCTGGCGAGCAGCGTGCCGCTGTCTATAACCAGCAGGTGCTCCACTTCGATAATTTGGCCGACTTGCAAGCATGAGAAGTTATTCGCCGCGCAGCCGACCTGATCGAATTCCTCGAACTTCGTGTTGTTGTCCACGTTGATTGTGAACATTTGTCCGCTGGTGTCGTCCTCTAACGTGAAGCCAGTGCTGCTGACGCTCTTCACTAGACCCTTCAGACCTTCGATGTCCTCAATTTCACCATTCGAGGGCTGAGCAGGGACTGCCGCCAGAGTGACTGCCGGCGTGACGCTCAGGTTGCTCTGAATAGAGGAGTTCAAATTGAAGTCCACAACCAAGCCGATCGGCGAACTCGCGCTGATTGTCACCGGGAACGGGGCGGAACTCACCGTCACCGAAGACTGGTTCAACGAGGGATTGAATTCGCAGACCTGGCCGATCAGGCAAGTCTGAGTGCCCATCGTGATGGGCTGACCCGATTGATTCAGAATCGTCAACTCAGGAGTAGCAAATGTGAGGCTGATGCTGCTGTAAGTGTCCTCCGGAGCGCTTGTCGCGTTCAGAAAAGCGGTCTCCGTTTCCAGTTGCGCAAGTTCGACCTCAATCGGACTGGAGATTAGGGTGACTGCTGGTTTGCTGGCATCCGACGGCTGCAAAGTGGCGCCAGTGACGTTGATTTCGAAGGACAAGACCGAGACGCCCGCTGGTGGGTTGTCCCGAATCGACAAACTGACCGAGCGAGGGGCAAGTGGCGGCGGTGGCGTAGTTTGTGATCCGCCTCCGCAGCCTCCCACCAGTCCGGCTGTGATAAGAACTGCTGAAGTAAGAAATGCTAGTTTTCTCATTGTCGTGGCTCCTTTTAGAAATTTTTCTCCAAAGTTCGATCGAATAACGCACCTCAGGGCGAAGATCACGAGACCACCAGGTACGAGGAGTGCCAAAGTGAGTAGGACCATTTTTCGTGCCGACATAAAGCCTCCAGCGATGCTTTCGTACCCAGTTCTAGTACCCACTCCTATAGTGCAATAGGAAGACCAACCCGATGACGAGTAATGTGCTTTTTTTTCACGTAGTTAGACATTTCGATACCTTCCTGGTCTGGAACTGCTCAACACACATCTGTGTGGGATCAACTCGCCTTAGGGTCGAGGATTTTGGCCTGGGCGGCAGCGCACAATTTTCGCCGGCTAAGGATCCGTGTCTGGTTTGGGTTTATTGATCAGGGTTCAAAGAATCGTGGAATCTTTTCGAAGGGTTGAATTCTTGAGATCTTGGTGACCTTGCGCGTTTTGTCGTGACCAATAGGGATTCGCCTGGGGAGGGGCGAATTAGCGGCACTCCATTTCGTGGTGATTCTGCCGATACGCATTATCGATGGGACCCTGCCAGACCATCACAATTCTTCCCAGCGCCAGCCCGAGTGTGATCAACGCGTGCAAATCTCCCGGTGAAAAGTTGTCTCCAGCCTCCTTTGCCGATAGACCCTTCCGCGAAATTTGAACTACGCCGATCGCTTTCCCCTCATCCACGATGGGTGCACTCATAATCCTGAAGATCTGTTCACCCAAGGGACGTTCCAGGGACACACCTTCGAAAACCGTCACGTGCGGGGTGCGATTGAAACTGTTGTTGATTTCCGGACGCAAGTCGCGCGCCGTGCGCGCCGCCAAAGCCTTCGTACAAGTCAGAGGAATGGTGATGCACTCGTGGTTCTCCGTGTTTCCGTCTATGACGGGCCTGGGTTCAGAGAACAGATAGCGGTCATTAGTCAGCTAGAACAACACCTCAAAATCACCCCGATACCTTTTTATGCCATTTCCAAAGAAGATGCCGCTGAGTGGGTCGCCCACATTGGCATGAACGTCGATGGGATTAAAGTGGTTCGTAAGATTGAATCCACTCACCGAAATACGCAGGGTATATTTATCCCGAAAGGGAATATCCTTCGCTATGCGTGCGTCCGCCGAGAAGAAGCTCGGGAACCGGTAGCGGTCGCTGTACGGAACGCCCAGATAATTTCGCGCGGCGTCCACACTCGCATAGGTGAATCCGGTCCGGTATTCGACGATGGGGTAAACGGATAGCTTCCAGGGCAGGAAAAATGAACCCCAGGTGAGGAAGCGGTTGGGGATATCCTCCGGGCGCTGTGTGTAAAGATCAGGGGAGATGATTGGCGATGCAAAATCGCCAAGATAACGACTGAATTCATTCAAGTTTCCACGGGACCGGCTTCTGACATAGGAAAGTACCATCTGCTGACCTTTTGCCCACCGAAGTCTCCCAGTCACCTCCGCTTGCCGATACTTTGCTCTACCCTCTCCACGCAAGAGAAAGGCAGTTTGGTTCGAAACTGTTTGAGGAGTGAGTGTTATGACTCCACCGGAATTGCTCTCCAGATAATTAACTCTAAGCTGAAGCATGCGCGATACCGTGCGTTGGATCTCGATGTTCCAAGTCTCGCTGTAAGGGGCAAAGTTCAAAGGCAAATTGCCAGCATCTACAAGGGGGAATCTTCTGCCCTGCACGGTCTCGGATTTATTCAAGTAATGGCGCGGGCCATCGATTACGAAACCTCCGGTGTCATAGGTCGTGATAACTTGTTGCGGGCCCAGTGGGAAATAGAACACGTCAAGCGGTACATTGTCGTAATAGATGCCCAACCCGCCCCGGATGACGGTTGAACCGTTGCCGAAAGGATTCCAGGCGATCCCAGCGCGCGGCGCGAAGCGCGCGGTTCTCGCAGCCGTTTGACCCTCGACGCGCAGTCCGAAGTCAAAGGCCAGATGTGGCGTAATCTTCCAGCGGTCTTGCCCAAACACCGCTATTTCGGTATCACTCTGAGAGTAGTTAGGCGCACCGACAAAGGTGATTTGTTCGAGCAATTGCCCGTTCAGAGCGCGGATTTCAACGGGATGATCGGTCGTCTGTACCGAGGCGTTTGTGCGCGCCACGTCGAATCCAAATTTCACTTCGTTTGTCCCCCAGCTTGTCATGAAGGGCTTGCTGGCCATTTCGTTCCATTGCACCCGCGATTCATCGCGTGATTCTCTGCGGAAATAGCTCCCCGTATCTCCGATGGGGGTGAGCACCATATTGCCGTCACCCTGCGCGCCGACTCTTGCGCCAAATCGCTGCACGCTCACAGTGCTGGTCAGCAGCGTCGTCCCAAGTGCAAGATGATCGGTAAGCGCAACGATCCGTTGCGAAGCCAGAAAATTGGGCGAAACCGGCTGGGGACTAAAGTAGCTGAGGTTCGCGAAGTCAGTGCTCTGGGAAGCAATTTGTATGGTTGCCGTCACAAAATGAGTGGCGGAGAGGATGTAGTCATACTGGCTGAAAGAGTTAAAGGATTCCGTTTTCGATTCGTTATTCGGCCACCAGAGGGTTCGCACAGGTTCCTTTACAATCCTGTATTCGAAACCCTCGGCAAAGTAGAGCTTGTTTGGAAGAATCGCTCCTCCAAAGTTTACCCGCGGCGTGTCGTTGCGCAGCCCCGTGAGGTGCCAACTGCGAATTCGAAATTCGGGAAACGGATCGTTAAGCTCAAAATGCCACTTTTCTGGACCTCGCTTCGTTTCTACCGAAACTACACCCGATGTGAAACGCCCATACTCCGTAAGAAACGGAGTTTTCAGCACATCCAGTGACTCGACGCTGTCGACAGGAACCGTGAGCCCGAACCGGCCAGTGGCGGGTTCCGTGACATCGGTTCCGTTCACCACCAGCGCGCTCTTATGCTCTCCTCCGCCATCGATGACGATCTCTCCATCCGGAGATCGCACCACTCCCGGAAGCAAGGGAAGCGCGTCTGTGACGGTAGCAGGATGACTGGGCAAGGAATTCATCTCCTCGCGCCCCAGTGAAGTTGTTACTGAAGCACTCTGTTGTTCCGCCCCGACCGCATCGGCTCGAACTTCCACATTGTCCGATCGCGTGAGCTTCGCGACCAACGTGAGGTCGAGAATCACTTCTGGCTGGGCCGCGTCAACAGTTTGACGGATGGGCTGAAACTCCTGCTTTTCCGCGACGACCTTGTAACTCCCAAACGGGACACCCGAAAATCGCGCAGTGCCCTGCGCGTCGGAAACCGCGCTGAAGAGTTCACGGTCGGCCAGCATTACCCTTAGCTTCACGTCGGCTACAGGGTAGGCATCGGTGTCAAGGACGCTTACTTGGAGGTTGCAGCTTTGCTGCGCAGAACCTGGCAATGGAAACGCGGCCAGCAGCGAAGCGACTACCAGAACCCTCGTAGAATGGAGCGCGACTATCTCGACGAGTCCCTTCAAAATATGTCGGAGACTCATCGGCTGCACCTCTGATCCGTGCCCATCAGCGAATCCGAAAGCATGAGAAAAACCAGAACAGCCACTACCCCGATCATGAAGTACGCCACCATAGCTCAGTTCCTCAGAGGCAATTCCCGTCCTCATCTTGGCCCCTCAATCGATAAGGGCCCGTGATTCAAAGACGGTTCTAGCCGCCTTTTCTCACAAGAGATAG
>CAXMLS010000340.1:0-2636 GCA_964194235.1 uncultured bacterium
GATGTGTATAAGAGACAGGCTATAGGGCGTGCCATCGGTACGAAAAATTTCATGGAACCAGATGGCAGGTTCACGATTATCGGTGTACGGATGTTGCCAGGAGTCCCAGGGTAGATACGTTTGTGTTCTTCCAGCGACCAGGCCCCAGTTAATGGCGGCAACATGATATTTCTTGGCGATAGGCAGCGACCCCTGGAACGTGCTTCCGTTTCCGCGGGCCATATATTCAGTGCAAAGAATGGGTCGATGGTAGGGTTGCAGCCAGATAATGCGCTTCTCGAATTCTTCCGGTTTGTCGTAGCTATGGAAAGAAATTACGTCCGACATCTCGATTTGTATTTTCTCCATGGGGTCCAATTTATCGGGTGACGACCAGCCACCTTTCCAAACGCCACTCGTCAATGGCTGAGTGGGATGTGCCTCGCGCGCCCAATCAAACACTTTTGGCAGCAACGCCAGGATCAACGCAACTTTGTTTTTGGGCTCCAATTCCCCATAGCTTCCCTGGTTCGTGTTATCCGGTTCATTCCAGAGGTCCCATCCGAGAACACGCTCATCTTTTGCGAGAGCACCTACAACGCCCTTTACATACGCTTCCAAGCGTCCGTATTGCAAAGGATCCTGCAAGGCGGTCGCGCCGGGGCTTTGCACCCAACCAGAATTGTGAACGCCGGGCCGAGGCTCATGTTGTTTCCCGAGTTGTGGTTTTGGATCCCAACAAGAATCGAACAGAACGAACAGCGGCTTGATGTGATGCTTGGCTGCAATTTGCAAAAAGGTGTCCATGCGCTTCCTGAAGCCTGCCGCGTCTTGTTCCCACGGCAGGTCGTGAAGAAAAACACGCATAGTGTTGAGTCCGATGGATTCGGCCCAACCGAGTTCGAGATCAATCCGTTTTGGATCGAACGAGTCTGCCTGCCACATTTCGAGCTCGTTGATTGCCGAGGCTGGGGTGTAGTTGCTTCCTACAAGCCACGGCTGCCTGGCATACCAATCGTTGGCGGCCTTTTCTGACCAACGCAGCGCCCGGATTTCCTTCGCTTGAACACCACAGCTAAGCACAAGAATAAGTAACAGGCTGAACCACGTCGTCCTTGCCGTCGCTGCTTGCATCTTTCATCCTCCCGGTATACGAGTTTCTAAAATCTGAATAGAGACTGACTGACTATCGTCTACACTCCCGAGTTTCGATGTAAAAAGTGGATTTCCGTGAGATTCGCCAGGCGCTCAGCCGCGCTTTCCGGCGTGATGTCACGCTGCGGGGATCCCAGCATCTCGTAGCCAACCATAAACTTGCGGACCGTCGCAGAGCGCAGGAGAGGCGGAAAATAGTGCGCGTGAAAATGGCATTCCGGATGAGGGCCATCCGTGGGGCGCTGATGAAATCCCATCGAGTACGGAAAATGTGTCTCAAAAAGATTGTCATAACGGATGGTAATTTTTTTCAGGATGTCGGCCAGTAGATCGCGTTCCTCTGAGGATAGCTCGTGCATCGCAGCAAGATGCCGCTTGCTTAACAAAAGAGTTTCAAACGGCCACAAGGCCCAATAAGGAACGATGACCGCGAAGTCATCATTTTGGCAGACGACCCGTTCGCTTTTGCGGAGTTCCAGGTTCAGATAGTCACAGAGAAGACAGGACTTTTTTTCGCGAGTGTATTCTTCGAAGGAAGAAAGCTCCCTGGCTGGAATATTGGGAAGTGAAGCGTTTGCCCATATTTGACAGTGGGGATGCGGATTGCTCGCTCCCATAAGCTCACCGCGATTTTCAAAGATCTGAATGTGGCGTACCCAGGAGCGTTTTTCTAAATCTTGAAATTGTTCGCACCAAACGTCCACAACGTTGCGGATTTCTCCCTTTGTCATCAGGGGAAGAGTCAGGTCGTGCCGCGGCGAGAAGCAGGCGACTCGACAGATTCCAGCTTCTGACTGGGCAACGAGGAGGCCTGCATCGTTCGCATCAACGTGCGGGGTGTTAGGAAGCAACGCGGCGTAGTCGTTGTCGAAAACGAAGGCGTTTGTGTATTTCGGGTTGCTAGCGCCACCGGCACGCTCGTTCCCCGGACAAAGGTAGCAGTTCGGATCGTATGCGAGGTCAGTTTTCGGCATGCCATGATCCACTTTTCCCTGCCACGGCCGTTGCGTGCGGTGCGGAGACACCAATACCCATTCGCGGATGAGCGGGTTCAAGCGGCGATGAGGTACCTGCTGCAGGTCAGAAAGGTTCATTGGGATTGAACGCCGGATTCGATTTCTCCCGATTCCACCATTTCGGCGCCTTGGGACGCCTTGCAAACATAAATGTTTGGATGATATCCGGTCGCAGCCTTATACCCTTGGGCCACACGCTTACAAAATGCATCGGATTCAGCTGCGCTCACGAGATTGATTGTGCAGCCGCCAAAGCCTCCGCCGGTCATGCGCGCTCCAAATACTCCGGCCTGATGCATGGCGAGTTCCACCATGACATCGAGTTCCGGGCAACTGACTTCATGGTCATCGCGGAGGCTACGGTGCGAATCGGCCATCAGCCTACGTAAGATTCCAATTTCCCCAGATTCAAATGCGGAGGCGGCTTCGCGCACACGCATAATCTCCGTTATTACGTGACGGCAGCGCTTGTAAACAGTGTTGCTC
>CAXMLS010000341.1:0-3865 GCA_964194235.1 uncultured bacterium
AGATGTGTATAAGAGACAGGACTAAGCCTATGTACTGCCTCAAGAACCAGCGGTTAAAAGCTAAAAAATGAACCAGCGTTGACATCGAGGTGATGGGCAAAAATTAACTTCGAGACCCAGGTTCATAACCTTCCTGCGGCAGGCAGGCCTTCTGCGGTAGGCAGGATCAAGGGCGAACCTGGGCGCCCTCCGCGCTTTTGTGATTTGCGATGGGGATGGGAAAACACCTTGGGACAGACACTTCGGGGAAAACACCTGCGGGCCAGCGTTCCTAAGCGTCGTGTATAATATTGCTAGGGGAATTCGATTAAAACTTGGGGCAAGCGAGCAAAATAACCGGGGCTAGAGCTAGTGCCAACGTTGGCGCTAGAGCTAGCGCTGCTACGCGTTTGCGGCGCTCGGCGCGGTTTGCGCGGACTCGTATGCGTGAATTGCGGATGATTGCGAAGGCGCTGATTTCCACGAAGCACCCCGTTCTGGTGCATATCATTCCGATGCGCAGATGCAATCTGGCGTGCACGTATTGCAATGAGTTTGACGATGTGTCGACGCCGGTGCCGCTGGAGGAAATGAAAAAGCGGCTGGATCTGCTGGCCGACATGGGGACGTCGATCATTACGATCAGCGGCGGCGAGCCGTTGCTGCACCCGGACCTGGATGAAGTGATCCGGCATATTCGCCGGCGCGGAATTATTGCCGGCATGATTACCAATGGGTTTTTTCTGAATCGCGAACGCATCGAGTGGCTGAATCGCGCAGGGCTGGAACATTTGCAGATCAGCATCGATAACGTGGTGCCGGACGAGGTTTCGAAAAAGAGCCTAAAAACTTTGGATGGGCGGCTGGAAATGCTGGCGCAGTACGCGGTTTTTCAGGTGAACATCAATTCGGTGCTGGGCAGCGGGGTAAAAGATCCGGATGACGCTTTGCAGATTGCCCATCGCGCGGTGGGGTTGGGATTCACGAGCACGGTGGGCATCATCCACGACAATTTCGGACAAATGAAACCGCTAGAGCAGCACGAGCAAAGCATTTTTGAACAGATCATGGAGCTGGGAAAGCGCTCGTACTCACGCTTCAACGAATTTCAGCATAATGTTGCGCGCGGCCGCGAGCACAACTGGCGCTGCCGCTCCGGCTCGCGCTATCTGTATATTTGCGAAGAAGGCCTGGTGCACTGGTGCTCGCAACAGCGCGGGTATCCGGGTATTCCGCTGGCGAAATATACGCCGGAAATGCGACACCGCGAATATTCCACGGAGAAATTTTGCGCGCCACGTTGCACGGTTTCCTGCGTGCAACAAATTGCGATACTGGATAACTGGCGCGGACCGCAAAACCTGAAACCGATGCCCATGGACCCAGTTCCGGCACAACCGGAGCTGGTGCAAATCGGGTCAACACGCAGCATCTCCTGAAGCAACCTCAATTCCGACCTGTTGCTTAAGCTGTATTTTCTTTCGGCACACACTTGCGAAGGCGCAGATTGACGCTCGCGCATTGCATGCCAACAATGAACTATGGCAGTGCCGGCAATCGATATTGAAAATCTGACCAAGGACTACCCCTACGGCTTTCTTCAACTGAAGAAGAGACGCTCGCTGGAAGCCTTGACCATGCAGGTGCAGGACGGCGAGGTGTTCGGTTTTCTAGGGCCGAATGGCGCGGGCAAATCGACGACTATCAAGCTATTGATGCGGTTGATTTTTCCGACGGCGGGATCGGCACGCATCCTGGGAAAACCGATCAGCGATATCGGGATGCATCGCGACATCGGGTACCTGCCGGAGCAGCCGTATTTTTACGACTATTTGACGGCGAGCGAGGTGCTGGATTACTTTGCGCGGTTTTTTGACTTCAGCGCCACGGAACGGCGCGAACGGGTTGAGCGCATGCTCAAGCAGGTCGGGCTCGAGACGGCCAAGAAAATTCAGCTCAGAAAATATTCCAAGGGCATGTTGCAGCGCGTGGGGCTGGCGCAGGCGATTCTGCACGATCCGGCGGTGGTAATCCTTGACGAGCCGATGTCGGGGCTGGACCCGGTGGGCCGGCGGGAAGTGCGCGACATTATTCTGGAATTGAAGAAACAGGGGAAGACGGTTTTATTTTCGACGCACATTTTGACGGACGCCGAGATGCTGTGCGACCGCGTGGGCGTGATCGTCGGAGGCAAACTGCAAGGTGTCGGCGCGCCGGGCGAAATCGTCGGAGTTAAAGCGCAGGGCATGGAGATTTTGTTTGAGACTGCCGGAGGCGCGGAGAGCAATGCGGCGCTGCTGTCCGGAGCAACGCGTACGGGCGATCGTTACCGTTTGCAGGTGGCGGAAACCGAATTGTATGCGGCGATTGAACGATTGCAGGCGAGCGGCGCGAAGATATTGTCTATCGCGCAGGTGAAACCGAGCCTGGAAGAATACTTCATGCACCTGGTGGAAGCGGATCGCGCACAGGCGGCCGCGGTGGAAGTGAGCGCAAAATGACGCGAACCGGCGTGGTGGCGCTGAATACTTTTCGCGAAGCGGTACGCGATCGCGTGCTGTACAACCTGGTGTTGTTTGCGCTGCTGATGATGGCCGCGGCGATTCTGGTGGGGCAGATTTCCATCGATATCGAAAAAATTGTGATCATCAACCTGGGATTGAGCGCGATTTCGATCATTGGCTTGCTGATTTCCGTGTTTATCGGCGTGGGGCTAGTCTCGAAAGAAATCGACAAGCGGACGTTGTATGCGTTGCTGTCCAAGCCGGTACGGCGCTGGGAATTTCTGGTGGGAAAGTTTGGCGGGCTGGTGCTGACGCTGGCGGTGAATACGGCGGCGATGGCCGCGGGACTGTTCCTCGCTTTGTTTTATGTTGCGCATTCGCTGCATCGCGAAGATACGGTCGTGCTGGTTGCGGTGTACTTCATTCTTCTGAAGCTGGCGCTGGTGGTGGCACTGGCGATGCTGTTTTCGTGTTTTACGACGCCGCTGCTGGCCATTTTGTTTACCGCGGGACTTTATGTGGCGGGATTGTTTGTGCACGAAATGCGCGGTGCACCGGGCGAATTATTGAGTCCGGCTACGGCCACGTTAATGCGGTGGCTTTCGTACCTGCTGCCGAATTTCGAAAATTTCGATGTAATGGGAGCGGCAGCGCATGGCCGGGCGATTTCCGGCACGCTCATCGCTCAGAACAGTTTGTACGCGATTATTTACTGCACGATCGTGCTATCAGTGGCGTCGATAATTTTTTCGCAGCGTAACCTGAAATGAATCCTTCGAGCCTTGACGCGAAGTCCTCACAGGTAGAGCGGCAAGTAATGCTACCGGTAACACTGCCGGTAGTTCTTCTAGTAATGCTGCTGATAGTGCCACTGGGGTTTGCCAGCATTTGGCAACTGCAAAAACATATCGACGCCCAGCAACACGCTTTAGAGTTGGAAGACGATCAGGTGATTCTGCGGTCCAACAAGCTGGTGAAGGCGATGAGCCTGGAGTACGCACCGCTGGTTGCGGACATCTACTGGACGCGGGTGGTGCAATATTTTGGAAACAAGCATGCGGTCAGAGATCCTGACCTGCGATTGCTCTGGCCGCTGCTGGACATTGCTGCGACGCTCGATCCCAACCTGATGCCCGTGTACCACTTTGGGGGAATGTTTCTGAGCGATTCTCCTCCGCGCGGCGCGGGACGACCGAACCTGGGAGTGGAATTAATTCAACGCGGAATTCGCGCGAATCCGGACCAATGGCGTTTGTACTACGACCTGGGCTTCGTTTATTACTTCGACATGAAGGATTATCCGAAGGCGTCGGCGGCGTTTTACGAGGGCGGCAAAAATCCGGCGGCGCTGATCTGGATGAAAGCTGTCTCTTATACACATC
>CAXMLS010000342.1:0-2905 GCA_964194235.1 uncultured bacterium
CCCGTGCGCGCACGGGGACTGTCTTCGCCAGCTTTCTTCTCCATTTGGGGTACAACTCCATGATCGCGATTACCTCGATTATTGCGACCAGAGGTTTTCAGCACATGCCCCTTCAACCGTAGCGGCTCGCAATTCGTTTTCCAGGCGCTCCTTCGCTACAATTTAGTGTCAATCAGATCCGAGAATCGCAGAGGTCGCACCGGATATGTACGTAGCGCAACCCATCGAATGGACCGACGCCGGCGTGGTAATGCTGGACCAGCGCCGCTTGCCCGCCGAGGAAATCAGTTACACCTATACGGATTATCGCGAGGTGGCCAAAGCCATTCGCGAAATGGTGATTCGCGGAGCGCCAGCCATCGGCGTAGCAGCCGCGATGGGCGCCGCTCTTGGAGTGCTGCACTCTTCTGCCAAAGCTGTTGATGGTCTCACAGCGGAATTCGCGCAAATTTGCGATGTACTTGCGAAGACGCGCCCCACCGCGGTGGATCTTTTCTGGGCGCTCGACCGCATGAAGAAGCGTTTCGCTCAACTATCCGCCAATTCGTCTCAACTTTCTGAAATCAAAAACGGAATGGTGGAGGAAGCGAAATTAGTTCATCTGGAAAAAAAGGCTACCGACCAGGCCATCGGCGAGTATGGCGCGGAATTTATGCCGCGCGACGGTCAGGTGATGACGCAATGCAACGCCGGCGCGCTGGCCACCGGCGGTATTGGCACCGCCCTCGGCGTCATTCGCGTGGCGCACCAGCAGGGAAGAAAACTTCACGTTCTGGTCCCGGAAACGCGGCCGTACTTACAGGGAGCGCGACTCACTGCGTGGGAATTGTACAAGGGCGGCATTCCCCTCACGCTGATCACCGACAATATGGTGGGTCATTTTTTGAAAAGCGGAAAAGTGAGCGCCATCGTTACCGGCGCTGACCGCATCGCCGCGAACGGCGACACTGCCAATAAAATCGGCACGTATCAAATCGCCGTGCTGGCAAAAGAAAATAATGTTCCGTTTTATATTGCCGCGCCGATTTCGACCTTCGATCTTTCGATTCCGGATGGCGACCACATTCCGATCGAGGAGCGTTCGCCAGCGGAAGTAACGCATTTTCTGGGCGTGCGTATTGCGCCTGACGTTCATGCTGCGCATCCCGCGTTTGATGTCACACCCGCGCGCTATATTGCGGCCATCTTCACGGAGCGCGGCGTTGCGCGCGCTCCGTACGGTGAATCTTTGCGCGCTTTAACCTCAGCGCCTGTACGAGCCATTTCCTCTACAACGTAACGACGAAGCTTAGTTGAATTTAGCCAACGGACTAACCTTCGCGCCGTATGCGATCGGCCAGATTACGCGCTCGTTGGCGCGCGACATCCACGAAGCGTGAATCGTTGACGATCTGATCCAGCATGGGCAGCGCGCCCTGCGGTTCGGGCAATAATTTGTGGTTCAAATCCGTTTCAAATTGCAGCAGCGCGTCATTGATTCCCAGGCGGTCGTATCTCATCCGCCGGGTGATCAGCATCATGTGTTCCTGCTGCCGCGCCAATCCTTCAAAAATCTGCAGTAACTGCGCTGCCGCCGAGTTCAGCGTGTAATTGAATTTTACTTCGTGGGTGTCCGCGCCCTTTTCCCAACGAAATGTTTTTTCGCCAAGATTAGCGATTTTGCGATGTACGTCGAGATCCTGGTCCTGAAAATGATTTAGCCGTGTAGCCAAATCGAATATGCGCGCACGAAGTCCGGAGCTGATCTCGAATGGCGTTGCACCGGGATCCTCGTCGAGTTGCCGGATTTCATACGTCGCCGGACTGGAATCCTCCGGCACCACGATTTCTATAAACTCGGGTGAGCTGGATTTAAATATGCGGCGGAAGGTGAGCTTGGCACTGGCCGCAGGCGAAGTCACTGCGGAAAAACCGCCAGGATAGTTGCCGGAAGAAAAATGTTCGACGGCAATGAAAGTGCCGGAAAATTTTGCGGCAGCGAACGGCGTTACGGACAATAAACAAATTACGAACGTCATGCCGCAAATCATTGTTGCTAATCGCGAAACGGGATTCTTCATCGTGTCGTTACGATGCGCGGTAAGCCTACTCGCGTTGTGCGTATTCCAGGGACGTTTGCCGTAGCAGTCACCACTACTGAAGCTGTGCGCCGTGTGCGCGAGGTCTTCTTTATTTCCGGCAAGGCGAATTTATTGCTGGTCTGTTGCACTTGCAAGTGACACAAAGCCACCGCCAGTGCATCCGCGGCGTGGGACGGTTCCGGTATTTCCGCCATGGTGAGCAAAGCCCGCACCATGGTTTGCATCTGCTGCTTATCCGCGTGGCCGTAGCCCGCAACTGAAGCTTTCACTTCGCGCGGCGAATAGCTGTGCACCGCTACATTGTGTTGCGCGGCGGCCAGCAACACCACGCCTCGCACTTCCGCCAGACGCAAGGCGGTGCGCACATTCAGAGCGGCGAAAATCCCCTCAACAGCTACAGCATCCGGCTCGAACTCATCAATCAACCGCGACAGCAAGGCGTGCACATCCTGCAGTGCGGCTCCGGCGGATTCCTTACGGCGCTTCGTAGTGACGGAAAGCGCGCCGCAGTGCAGCATCCGGCAATTTCGGCCATCGCTTTCGATCACGCCGTATCCTGTCGGTCCCGCGGCTGCCGGATCTATTCCCAGCACGCGAATACATCCGGTTTTGTGTTGAGCCACGCCTGCGCCGTTCACGGCACAAGTCTACGGCGTTGTGGGCATGACCGCTAGAAATTTGTATACCGTGTTTACGTAAATGCAGCCGTTCTAAAGGAAAATGGCCACGAGATGCGGGTGGCCATTTTTGCAATCAAAGTGATTTTCTACTTCAATTCCCGCCTGGTACTTTAATACTTAATTCGCGCCTGGGTGCTTAATTCG
>CAXMLS010000343.1:0-5826 GCA_964194235.1 uncultured bacterium
GATGTGTATAAGAGACAGGAACTGTACCGCGCCGCCGCGAAAAAATGCCTCGCGAACGGAAATGCCTTTTTGTGTTACTGCCCTCCGGAAAAATATGCTGGCGGCGATCACGCCGAAGAGGGCGCTGAAGCTGGACAGGTTCGCCGGGTGGTTCGCTGCACTTGCCGCGACGGCCAGCCATCCCCTCCCGGAACCAAGCCGGCCATCCGTTTTAAGGTTCCCACCAGCGGCAAGACTACCTTTCTCGATCTCGTATTCGGCGAAACGGAATTTTCTAACGAGGACATCGAAGATTTCATGCTGCTGCGTTCCGGCCAGGATAACGAAGAATTTGGCCAGCCCATGTATCAGCTCAGCGTCGTCGTGGACGACATCGACATGCGCATCACTCACGTGATTCGCGGCGCCGATCACATTTCCAACACACCGAAGCAGGTCTTGCTATACCGGGCGCTCGATGCCAAGCCGCCGATTTTCGCACACCTCCCTCTCATCCTCGGACCCGATCGCAAACGCTTGTCAAAGCGCCACGGCGCCACCAGCGTCAGCATGTACCGCGATGAAGGCTTCTTGCACGAAGCGTTTCAGAATTTCCTGGCGCTTCTAGGTTGGGCGCCCGGCGGCGATGTGGAATTCATGCGCACCGCCGATTTGTTGGAGAAGTTCAAGCTTGAAGGCGTCAGCCGTACCAACGGCGTTTTTGATAAAGCGAAGCTGGAATGGTTCAACACGCAATACCTGCAGAAATTGCCGATTGAAAACCTCGTGCCGCAGGTGCAGCAGGAATTGCGCCGCAGCGGTTTGTGGAAAGAAGAATGGTCCGCAGGCGCCGGACTCCAATGGTTCACACGCACAGTGGATCTATTGCGCCCGCGAGTTCGCCTGCTGCCCGATTTTTCCGCCTGGTCGCGGGCGTTTTTCAGCGACGAGTTCACGATTGATCCGGCGGCGGAAGCAAAATTCTGGAAGGACCCGAAAGTTCCTGATCTGCTCGCGAAACTGGCGGAGGCGCTGGCTGCGTTGCCGGAGTGGAATCACGATGCCTGCGACCACGCGTTGCGCGCGCTAGCCGAGGCCGAAGCCGTCAAGGCCGGATTGCTCATCAATGCCACGCGCGTGGCCATCGTTGGACAAGCGGTCGCCCCTCCGCTATTCGATACTATGGTCGTTCTCGGCAGAGAGCGCGTTGTAAAAAGATTGCGCGCCGCGTCCCCGGCCGCAAACGCTAGCGCCTGATTAAAACGCGAAAACAAAATAACCATGTGCGCTCTTCGTTCGAATGGCCCGAGTATTCGAACGGATGGGCAAAACTTCATCGCTTCGAATCTTCAACATTCAACGTTCGAACAAAAAAACGTTCCACGTGGAACATTCGTTTTTGACGAAGGAATATTCCCAAGTGCAATTGTCGCCGTGCCGACATTTTTTTATGGCTTGTTCAAGTGTCGGCGTGCCGACATTAAGTGCAATAGTCGGTGTGCCGACAATTTGCTTGATCGTCTTGTGCAATTGTCGGCGTGCCGACATTGCGTTCGAACGCCCGACGCGGCTCGCTGAACAAAAGACACCACATACCGAACCGATTACCGCGCCAGCAATTTCTTCACGCGTTGCGTCAAACTTTTGGCGTCAAAGGGCGCGCGCACCTTGGCGTCGTTGTCAAAATAAACGAACACATCCCGGGATGCCTGCAACGGTCCGCTCTCTTTGATCACGCGTTCCGCGTCTTCAGGTTCGCCGCCGCGCGCCCATACGCCTACCCGCTTGGCCCATTGATCCAGCGACTCTTCGTCGTAGCCGCTCGCATACAGCACTTCCGAACCGTGCAGCCGGCAATATACAAAATCCGACGTCACATCCATCAAACGCGGCCATTCCACCGTGTCCGCGCAAACCAGCGCCACATCATAAGCCCTCAGTAAATTTACAAACTCGGGAGTGACGAAGCTTGCGTGCCGGATTTCCATGGCGTGACGCATCGGCCGCATCGCATCGGATTTCAGCACCGATCGGCCGGTTACCCACTTATCATGCTTCCGCGCCAGCGCTGCCGCTTGCTCCGTATCGTGGGGCAATAATTTAAAAAACTCCTCGATCAACTCCGGCTTGAATTGAAAGTTCGGCGGAAGTTGCCAGAGAATCGGCCCCAGCTTGGCGCCCAGACGAAATAGTCCAGACGCTAGAAAATTCGCTACCGGAGCTTGCGCATCCTTCAATCGTTTGATGTGCGTGATGAACCGCGGGGCCTTCACCGAAAAAACAAATTCGTCGGGCGTCTCCGCGGCCCAGCGCTCAAAGCTGGCCGGGCGCTGCAGGGAATAAAACGTGCCGTTTATTTCAATGGAGTTAAAAGTGTTCGACGCGTGTTCCAGTTCACGCTTCTGCGTCAAATCCTCGGGATAAAATACTCCCCGCCACGGTTTGTACGTCCAACCGGAAATTCCGATCCGCACTGTTCCTGGGGCCGCCATAGCAACGCTAGTTTAATTGCGTTATCACAGCACGTCAGCGATTTTCTTCAGGTCCGCAACAAAGCGCGCCCTTTCCGCGTGGTGCGTATCGTCATCCGGAGCGTGCAGTATCGAAGATGGATGTACCGTGGTCGTGACGTACCGTGCGAGCGACGATTTCAGGAATTCTCCGCGATGCTGCGTGACAACCTCTTTGCCCAGAAGCGCCTGCGCCGCCGTCGCGCCCAGGCACACAGTTTTTACTCCTCCGAGTCGTCGGGAAATATTCAAGAGGCCAGCGCTTTGGAAATACCTTCGAGCGGTATCGCTACCCACGCAGGCCGGTTATTCAATTCGTAGCCAAGCTCGTAAACGGCTTTTTCGAGTATGTGGAGTTGCAGCAGGGAATCGATTTCTTCTCGCGTGGGCGGCAAATACGAAGCGCCTTCGGCCACTGCGAAATATTCCCGTAAGAATCGCTCTCCAACCCAGGCAGTCCAGGCTTCCGCCCATGCATTCAAGCTCTGCTTTTTCTCCTGCGCGATAATCGCTGTTCCCGCAGAGGTCAGCAGCGGCGCATGCGCGGCATAGTGGAAAGATCGCAGCATGCCGGCAACATCCTGCAACGGCGAACGCTTCAACCGGCGCTGTGAAAGCGGCCGTGCCGGCTCGCCCTCGAAATCGATGATGACGAAATCCGAACCGGTGTACAGCACCTGGCCAAGATGGTAGTCGCCATGGATGCGCGTGCGCATCGCGTGCACCGGTTGGCTCAATGTAGCTTTAAATCGTTGCAGTATTTCCTGCTCCCGGCGCAACACCTCTTGCGCTTTCACCGCGACTCCTTCCGGCAGGCGATCTTGTGCCTGGCGAAGTTGCGCGAATGCGCGCTGCGTAAGCTGCAGGAGGGAAGTTTCAAAACTCTGCTGAAATTTAGCGTCGAACGGTTCCGGCGCGAAGTCCGGATCGCCGGCATCGGACGCAAGCGCCAGATGCAATTCCGCGGTGCGTTTTGCCAGAAGCCCAGCCGAATCCAAAAACTTTATTAATGATTCGCGCATGGATTCCGGCACGTCTTCCGGCGCGCTGGGCGGACGCTGATTCGCAACCTTCGCCGCGGCCTCATAAAAACTGGAAATCGACTTCAGCGTGTAGTGCCAGGCATCGCCTTGATTCGGTACGTAGGCCTGAAGAATTCCTTGCGTCATGCGCTTGCCGTCGCCACTGCGATATTCCAATGCGCCGAGCAGTTGCGGCGTCTGCTGATAATTGGCTTTCCCGGTGAGAAATCCGCCGACTTCCAGATCGGGATTGACGCCTTCTTCCAGCCGCCGAAAAAACTTCAGCATCAGGCGGTCGCCGTACGCGATCGAGCTGTTGCTCTGTTCGGCTTTGATGGCTCTGGGCCGCAAGCTCCCTGCGGCGCCGGTCTCCTGCAGCGAGAAGGCTTCCGTGCGAGATGCGCGGACTTCTCCTGCCTCTCCGCGAAAAACCAGCCCTCCGTGGAACGCGTCCAGAATTGCCGAAAGAAACGTTTCATTCTGAAGCGCGTCGGCAAAAACAACTTTTCCGGCACCGTCTTTCCCGGAAATGCTGAGTTGAAAAGTTGCATCGTCGCCGGCCGGTGTTGCCGCGCTCGAGCTCACCAGTGGAATGGAGTACAGATCGCTCTCGCCGCCCTGGTATCCGATGCGTGCGAAAACAATCAATGCTTCAAATCCGTCGTGTTGCAACGGCACAACATCGATTACTTCCACGGAATTAAACTCGCGCGCCTTGGCTCCAAACCAGCGCTGGCTTTTCAAATAGGCGGGCAATTGCGCGGGCAGCGAAGTTTTAACTTCGGCAAATATTTCTTTGTGGAAACCGGGAGCGGCCATGGTTTCTCCAACTACAGCGGCTGGGGTTCGTTGTCCCTGGGCTTGTGCGAATCGCCGAGGTGTCTCTCCAGCGTGCGGCGCGCCAGGTCCTGGCCGCCAAGACCGAAGGCAATCGCCAGACCCAGCATGGAAGCACCAAACACGATGGAAAATGCCGCAATCACCGTTTGACGCGCGAGGCCAAGCTCTTCGAGCGCCATGGAAATGGCGAGTATCCAGATCACAAAGCGAATCGACCAACTCAAAATCCTGGGAGAGCGCAAGCCGGCATTTACGGAAGCCAGCAGCGCGGTACGCGACAGAAAATTCGCGATGATCAATCCTAGAAATAAAATCAGGATGGCGATGAAAACTTCCGGCAGGAAGCGGAACAGCCGCGAAATTTGCTCCTGCAACCCGGCCACGCCCAGCACGCTGATACCGATCAGGAAAAACGCGATCCAGGTGATCCAAAAAATCGAGCGGCTCAACAACTCCGTCATGGAAGGCAGGTCCGCCATGCGCAGAACGCGCGACGCGCCGGCATCTTCCGAAACGCGATCCAGTTTCGTTAGGCCTAGCAACGCCCTGACGATGTGGCGGAAAATGAACGCCACCAGCAGGCCGGCGACGATGATCACCATCATGACCACGAATCGCGGAAGAAATTCGGCGATCATGTGCACCAGATTGTAGTAAGCCTGTTCCAAACCCTGCACGATGGTATCTTTCATGATTTCACCTCAACCCCTTCCTTCCACTTCTGCCGCAAATACGGTTTTTGCCGCTCGAATTCCAGGCAAAGGTTTTCGCTGTCTGCTTCCATTGCCGACGGAGATGAGTCGGCATGTTCCGCCAGGAACGAATAAATTTTCCCGCGATACAACGGAACCAGCGCCTGCACCAGGTGGTCGCGATTCATCACCGCGTGATGATACGAAGAAGCGAAGTCATACAACATCTTTACCCACAGCTCCGAACCAAACTTGAACGTCTGCTGATCGCTCGCTGCGAGGCTCTGAATTTCCGCGTGCGTATCAGGGCTCAGGATGGAAATTAAGATCGGATCCAGCTCTTTCACGCCGGTTTGAAACATCTCAAACATTCTGGAGCGATTCAGATCCATCGGTTCCATGGTGACGGAATGATCCGGTCCCATCGTGGCCACCGGCTCGGAGCCGGTACGTTCCAGCCACGAAGATTGCTGCGTCTCCAGGCACCAGAAGAGTGTTCCCACCGTTTGGCGCAGTGCTTCCACGATGTCGGGACCTGAACCCGCGGGAGGTTGCGGCTTCTGTCCAAGAAAAACCTGGCAGCAACGGTAGTCGGAAGCCATCGCGGAAACTGCCATCCACGCTTCGGGTCGCGACCGCACCGCTTCCTCGTGCCACACATCCTGATTCAGACAAAGCGCACCGAGGCGGCTGGAAAATCCCCACTCGTCGGAATACAGTTCGCGGATCCGGCGTCCGAAAAGCGCGCGGCTCATGGGATAGAGACTGTCTCTTATACACATC
>CAXMLS010000344.1:0-4361 GCA_964194235.1 uncultured bacterium
GATGTGTATAAGAGACAGGGTATGGACATAGTCCGTTCGATCAATCGTCATGAGCGGTTGGCCAGCACGGACAAACTGCCCCGTATCTACCAAGCGCTTTGTGATCTTTCCGGGAACTCGGAAACCAAGATTGCTCTGAACACGCGCTGAAACCACGCCAGTGAATGACGGATCTGCTCCGGACGACGAACCTACTTCCACTATGCGAACCAGCTCCGGCTTTGTTCTTGGGTCTAATTCCTGCTTCTGACCGCAACCAGCCAAGCCGAGCACGAGGCCGGTAATGACCAGGACGGAATAAGTGAAATTGATCTTTTTCATATGGATCTCCTTCTTTATCTTTCGAATTTCGATCATGGGAGCCATCCGCCCCCGAGAGCGCGATAAGAGCCGATGGCTGCACGCGCCGCACCCTCTCGAGCTACGGCCAAGTCGTCCTTTGCCGCAAGCAATTGCCGATCTGCGTCGAGCACGTCGGTGAGTCCGATGACACCCGCGGCGTAGGACTGTTCCGACAGGTCGCGCACTCGCTGCAATTCAGCGATTTCTCGAACGATTTCATTTCGGCGATTCTCCGACTGGACCAGTAAACTGAAGGCGTCTTCTACATCTTCGGCCGCGTGAAGGACGGAGCTTTGATACTGGAGCAAGGCTTCGGCATTGGCGCCTCGCGCTTGTTTCACTTCCGCAGCGACACGGCCGAAATCGAAGAGTCTCCAGCGCAGACCTACTACACTGACAGGCTGAAATCCTTGCTGCTCGAAGAGATGGGCGGGCGCGAGCGCTTGGGAGCCGACGATGCCTGAAAATGAGAGCTTTGGATAGTATTCGGCGAGAGCCTGGCCAATGCGAGCGTTCGAGGCAGCAACCATCCGCTCGGCAGCGATGATGTCAGGTCTCCTGCGTAATAGATCAGTGGGCATCCCAAAGCCCGAGACTTCCGGTACATCGGGAATGTCGACCACGGACGTCAGCTCCGCTGCGTATGTTCCCGGCTGAGCGCCCATGAGCACATCCAACCGGTTCAGCTGCGCCTCTAGAACAACCGTGATCAGTGGGATCACCGCGTTCGCTTGCGATAGCAAGGCTTGGGCCTGCGCGAGTTCGCGGTCGGAAGCGACGCCCGCATCCCTGCGCTGCTGGACTAGTTCGACGAGATGCTTGTCAGTGGCTATCTGGTCTTTGGCGAAGGTTAAGCGCGCCTGCGAGCCCCGTATCTGCATATAGGCGCCAGCGGCTTCCGCGGCAACCGTGATGCGAGTTCCCGTATGGAGAGCTTCGGCCGCCTGAGCCTCGGCCGTAGCAGCCTGCGCTCCTTTTTTCAAACCGCCGAACAGATCCGTTTCCCAACTCGCTATGAATCCGAGATCGTAGTAGTTCTGACGGCGCTCATAGCCGGGCAGGTGTGAGGCGAGGCGGCCCGTCATACTCTCGGTCGATTGGTAAAGTGAGGTCGTCGAAGCGTTGAGATTTCCTGATGGCATGCGCTGCGCTCCTGCGGCTTGCGCAGCAGCACGCGCCTGTTGCACCCGCGTCATGGCAGCGGCCATATCGAGATTTTGGTCCAGCGCCCGATTCACGATCTGTGTCAGCTCAGGATCGTGGAAGCCCGTCCACCACTGGTCGAGGGGAGGTGCCGACAGGGAGGCGGTACGAGATTCGATAGAGGAGGCGTTGTGAAACGGCTGCAGCGTGACCGTCGGGCGATGGTATTTTGGCCCCACGGCACATCCGGTGACGCTCGCGCCTAGTGCAAGAGCAAAGCCCATTCGGAGAGCGAACTTCCGCGCGGCGAGCGAGCGATTGTAGGACAACATATATCCCATCCTTACTTGAACGAACTAGCGTACATGTATAGTATGATGTACCAGCAAGGGAAAAGGTGCAAGATTTTTTAGGGAGCAAACAAATGACCCTGCAAAAGCGGAGGGAACGCTACCGCTCGGAACTGCGCGCCGAGACTTTGTCGGCAGCCCGAGATCTAATCAAGGAGGAGGGCTACCAGGGCTTGACGCTCCGCAAGCTCGCGCAGCGGATGGGATGCTCGCCCATGGCACTCTATTCTTATTTCGCCGACAAGCAGGCCCTCCTGACTGCTCTGGCACTGGAAGGCTTTGAAAAGCTGGCCAAACGGTTCGATTCTACCGTTCGTCGAGATCCGCTTACTGCGCTCAGGAAAATACTGCTGGATTACATTGCTTATGCCGAGGAGAACCCCTTCGAGTACAGGATTCTGTTTCTATCGGTCGAGACTCTTGGAGAGGTCAAGCAAACCCGGCAGGATTTGCAGGAAAGAAATCCAGCTTTCGGGGCACTATTCAAGTGCGTGGAAACGTGCGTCAAGGCCGGTGTGCTTAAAGGCGACGCGTTCGCTGTGAGTACAGTGTTGTGGACAGGCGCTCATGGGGCGGCGTCCCTGCTAATCACGGCGCGGAACTTTCCGTTTGGCAGCCATGGACTATACGCTCAGGAGGTCATCGCAACCATATTAAGCGGCGTGCAAAACCGCATGATCTCGCGGATATGAATCCTGACCTCCGTGAGTTGAGGACAGATTGCCCCGCTCATGTCCCAAGCCATCGTCGGCTGACCTTGACTGTCTGTCTGCGTTTCACGACGGGAGGAGTCGGCCCGCCGCAAGAGCCGGACCCTTGCGCCGGCCACCACACGACCCTGAGGATCGGTGAGATTCCCCGATAGGCTGGTTGCCGCTACCGCAGCGGGCGCACAAAGGGAGAAACACCAGAGCATGGGAGCTAAGAGTAGGCAATAAATGCGGGGTCAACGTAACGTTACGTACGTTACGTTGCGCGAGAGCGGCAGTTAGGTTAAAGATTTGCCCGAAGATACGATTCTTCTAGCGAGATAGCGATTGACGCTCTGCATTTCCGGCAGGCGTCGTCCAGGGCTGGTCCTTTGTAGCCGCAAGAACATTCGACGTAGAACTCTTTGCGAATAACCTTGTACGGAGATTTGTTACGCGCTTTTGCTCGCTCCTCGCCGCATATGTCGCGGGATCGTCGTGGGCTGACGCGCCCGTACGCAGCAAGTGAGTCAGCAAGAAAATCGAATTGCGTTTTCAATTTCTTTGGGAATGTCCGTTCTTGCAACACTTTGAGAACGTAAGGAATCAGCGGCTTGAACTCATTTCGTGCGTAGATTGGCGCGGATTCGAGCGCCTGGCTTATTTCGTCCGCCGTCTTGGCTGCTACTAGCGCCATCGCCCATGAGTATGGTTTATCTCGAACCCATTCCTTCTTTCTTCCGTCCAAGCGCTGACACCAAAATATGCGACGGTAGTTCTCACCCCGTCCCACTACCTCAGAATGACGAACTCCGGGACGGACCGTGCGCGTGTTCGCTGTTTTCTTGTCAAGCGACACTTTCGAAGTACGACGCGAGTTTTTGCGCCTTGCCATTTTTACGGACAGATCCCCAACAACGCCTCTGAATTTTACGGGAAGTTCCCGGCAAATTGACCGGAATTATGCGGAAGGTTCGTCCCGCTAACTTTATCGGCTCTCGCGTACTTCCCGGGTGCTCTCAGAATCAGCCCTATTATGCAATCGGAATAGCAAGAAAATCAGCTCGTTCTCGAATTGTTTGAGGTTCTTGAAATGACAGTCTTAAATGAAAAACGGATGTTTCCCTGCCCGGTCTGCATTGGCCCGCGCGAGGTGAAGCCCAGCAAGAAGAGCAAGCCGTACATTACGTGCGATCCGTGCGGCGTTCAGATGTTCGTCCGAGGTCCCGCTGGGATCGCCGCTTTCAATCGGTTAGTGGACCGTGCGATCGCGGACGATCTTTGGACCATGCTCACGGAGATGCAGAGACGCTATTACGTGACATGCCCAAAGTGTGGCTTCCGCTTCTGGATACAAGCGGACTTGGCCGAGACAAGCGCGTGGGACGGAACGCTTAAAGGGTTCAGATGTCCGCAAAAGAACTGTACGTCGGTTGTTCAGTGGGAGAAAAAATAATGAGAATCACCGTTCTCGCAGCAATCACGCTTATCGCAGCAGCGATCGTCGCTGGGTTTATCTTTCGTGCGCTCCATGCGAAGTCTGCCGGAGAAATAGGCTAAACGATTGCGGCAATGCCCTTGACGCCCACACCTTTGCTGAAGTCCCAGGACAGAGGGCTGAGGTGTCATCACGATCCTGGGACATCAACCTGCAGCAGTGCTATCGTTGCACCCGCTACGCCTTCTTCAATTCAGGCAAGGAGCTTTGTGCCTAGAAGAAGGTTTCAGAGAGGAACCATCATCATCAGGGGCAAGACGCCAAAACGTTACGGCATGTTCCGCGAAGATGTTTTGCAATCCAATGGAACATTTAAGCGGATACGCCGCTGTGTGGCTC
>CAXMLS010000345.1:0-7460 GCA_964194235.1 uncultured bacterium
GATGTGTATAAGAGACAGGTATCTATGCTGAACGGCGCGCGAAAATTGCCGCGCAAGCTGACGCGCCGGTAATCCTCTGGGGCTACACTGGGCGCGAAGAAGTTTCGCAGGCATACGTCTTCTCGCAGGAAGATAATTTTTATTACCTCACCGGGCACAACGAAGAAGGCGCGGGCCTGATTATCCTGCCCGCACAAAAGCCAGTCGCTGTGGGGGCATCGGAGCCTGGTGAAGCCGCGCACGAGCCACGGGAGATTCTGTTTTTACCGGCCAAGGATCCCGCGAAAGAAAAGTGGAACGGCGTGCGCATGTCGCCAAGCGATCCAGGAATTGAAGCGCTTACCGGTTTTTCCGCCATCAAACCTTTTCCGGAAATGCGCGCCACGGTGGAGAGACTCGCCAAGATTTATCCAACGTTTTTCACGATCCTGCCTTACGACAAAGAATTGGGCGGCTACCCGCACGAAAAAAACGTAGTCGATTGGCTGCAACTGGCCGCGCCGCAGTCCAAACTGAAAGATATTCGGCCGGCCATCTATGCTCTTCGCCCCATCAAATCGCCAGGAGAAATTGCTTTTCTGAAACAAGCCATCGAGCTTTCGCTGGATGCGCAACTTGCCGCCATGAAAATGATGCGTCCCGGATTATACGAATACCAGGTCGCCACAAAAATGGTGGAAGTGCATGCCATGGGCGGTTCCGAAGCCGAAGGTTACGCGCCCATTGTGGGCGCCGGACCAAACTCCACCGCGCTACACTACGACAAGCTTTCGCGGAAAATTCAGGACGGCGACATCGTGGTGCTGGACGTGGGCGCGCAATACTCCGGATACTCCGCGGACATTACGCGCACGCTGCCTGCCAACGGAAAATTCACGGCGAGGCAGCGAGAAATTTACGACATCGTGCTGGGCGCGCAAAACGCCGCACTAGCTCAGATCAAACCCGGCGCGGACTTTTGCTCCAAGGGCGACAAGAGCGTTTACAAAGTTGCGTACGATTACATCAATTCGCATGGCAAAGACCGGCACGGCAAATCGCTCGGCCAGTATTTTATTCACGGGCTTGGCCATCACATCGGTCTGGACGTGCATGATCCCGGCCAGTATTGCCAGTCATTGCAGCCGAATATGGTCGTCACCGTGGAGCCCGGCATTTACATTCCGGAAGAAAGTCTCGGCGTGCGCATCGAGGACGACGTGCTGATTACCGAAAGCGGTTACAAACTCTTAAGCGAGCGCCTGCCGCGCGACCCGGTCGAGATAGAAACCATCATGGCCAGTGCCGCGAAAGATAGCGCGCCGGCAAAATAATAAATCTGACATTTCGTGCAATCTATTGATCCGGTAAAACGGGCGTTGATCAGGATTTAGAGTACCATGTGGTAACTTATCAGCGGCTATTGCGATGGAATCAGGTATGCGAAGGTGGTTTATTACTTTCAGCTTTGCTGCCCTCATAGGCGGCACTCCAATGTATTTCTTTCTATTTCATTGGGGCCTCGGGATTCCTCTGTCGATCCTTTGGGTTCCATACTCCCTCCATGCAGTAGCCACCCTGCTCATAGCTCCTCCCACTTATGTAGCTTATAGGAGACAACTCGCGACCCGAGGCAGAGACGTCCGCTTGTATTTCTGGATTATCAGCACTTATTGCATCTTTGTATTGTTTTGTTGGACATTTTTCGGGGTACGCACAGGCGTCATACCCTGGGAATACGAAACACCGTGCTATCTTTTGTCGGCATTCGGCTCAATCGGTGGCTCTATCATTGGATATTTTGGTAATAAATATTTGTTTCCGAATATGTAGAGAGGCTTGGAAGAGATTGCATTCGCGACGGGTTATGGTTCAGCAAGCGCATTCACTCGAACTGTTGGTCAATCTCCGGCGAAGTATGCAAAATTAGGAAGACACAAACAGTTGATAGTATCGGCTAACAATTTCTTCCCGGGATAAGTCCTGACGCACTAACCGAACGAGTGAGAATACACGCAACAGCACTGTTGCAAGGAAATCGTGATTTCAAACGCCTCCTGAGGGCCTCATTGATGAACGCATTTATCGTCAGCAGCAGAGCGCGGGTCATTGAGTCGCAACCGCCGTCCGAGTGCAGGCGCGGTGCCGAGTCTAGTTTCACTAGTTTCCCCACTCGGGATAAGCGCGCAACGCATCCACAAAGTTGTGGATCACGTCGCTATGCGCATCTTCCTGCCATCCGCCCAGCGCATCGGACCTGAATAGGTCACGCGGCCGCCCACGGCCGTCGATCGAATATTCCGTAAAATTCAGCGCCTGCCGCGCCTCTGCCGCCAGCGTCACCGAATGCACCGCCTTGGCATAACGCGCCAAGACCGCGCCGTACGTCGAATTGATGCCGCCCCAGGCGTCGTGGTCTTCATCCTGTTCGTGGCAGACGGTTACTCCAAACTCCTTATGCGTAAAATTCTTGCGCACAAAATGCACGAGCATCGCAGTATCATCGCGCCAATTCGCGTCCGTTGCGTTCTTGCGTTCCAGAAGGTAGCGCGCCAGATTGAGTGGGGCCCACGCATTGCGATTCGCAGGATTGTCGTGGTCTTCAAAAAATTGCGCGAACAGTGCGCCGTCCGCGTTTGCGCTGGGAATTTGCCGATACTTGATCCATTGCCACAGTTTTGCGCGGGGCGCGACAAATTCCGTGTACCCGTGCGCGACGAGCGCGTCATACAGCCGCAGGATGTAGGTCATATTCCCCGAGACATTCCCGCGGCTCTCTCCGGTTCGATAATCCACGCGAAACGGCCACGGCGAGTGTTTCTCATCGCCGGGGCGCTGATTCGCAACCAGTACCCGCGCATTGTGCAAGGCCTGATCCAGATATTTTTTATCCTGCGTCGCGTCATACAGCAGAACCAGCGCGTATCCCACAATGCCGCCCTTATCAGGCTGAATTTCGAAGGGGCGATCGCTCTGTGATCCGCTGTCCGCCGGTTGCGGAAAGTTTCCGCGCCTTCCCGTCGAACGCGTAAACTGCGGATACTTCCCCTCGTTGGGGGTCAAATCTTCACGGACCAAATAGTCGCCCATGGCTCGCGCGATCGCCAATGTTTGGGCGTTGCGCTTCCCGCGCAGTTCATAAAACTTCAAATAAGAAATAATGCCCATCCCATCTTGCGTCGCGGGAATGGTATCGGAATGATCGGGAAGCGGATTCCAATCGCCGTCGAGAAATGTAGTGGTCACAAACTTTGGATATCCGTGTTCTTCAGGCGCTTGTTCATAAAATTTCATCTCCTGGTCCAGCGCAGCGTTCCAGGAAATCCAGGGTCGTAGCTTCCCTTCCGAATCAAATGACGCCGGATGGCCCGCAATCGCGGGCGTGTTTGTAGCCTGCCCAGGAATCGCGGACCGGCTGAACACAGCAGCCACGAAGATAAACAAGAGCGATTGGGAAATGAATTTCATGTCTGAATAGGATGCCATTTCAGGCTCAGAAGTGACCACATTCCAGATTATCGGATAACCGACAAGTGAAATCGACGCACAAAGTAAAATGCGATGATTGTCGAGCCGCTATCCGGTCAATCCGACCCGTGGGGTACAAATCGCAAGCCTGCCCGGTTACCGCCGCGAATGATTGACCCAATAGAATGGGGCCATTTATACTGTTGATTCACGCTGGCGCAGTGACGCTGGCGTTCCTCGAGTGATTCCGCGGGCCTTTTTGGGTAGACCCAAGCCACCCGCCGGAATTTCCGAATCCATCCTTTCGATTGGGAGCTTATGAGCAGCACTAAAGCCACACAACTTCGCCCCGGCATGGTTATCCAGCATGAAGGGCAACTCTATACCGTCTTCAGCGTGGATCACCGCACTCCGGGCAACAAGCGCGGGTCCATGCAGACGCGCATGAAAAATCTGCGCACCGGCACGATGATCGATTACCGGTTCCGGGCGGAAGAATTTGTCGATCGCGCGATCCTCGATGAAGTGGAGTTTGAATATCTTTACAGCGAAGGCGACGAATTTCATTTCATGAACACGGACAATTACGAGCAGATGCAGATGAGCCGCGAGGAGTTGGGCGAAACGGTTTTCTACCTGATTCCTAACACCAAGGTGAAAGTGGAATTTTTTGAAGAGAAAGCTATCGGCGTCGATCTGCCGGACACCATGGAAATGAAAGTGGTGCAGACGGAGCCCACGCTGCAAAAAGCCACCGCCAGCGCGGTGATGAAGCCAGCCACGCTGGAAACCGGCCTGGTGATTCAGGTCCCGCCATTTGTAAATGAAGGCGACCGCGTGAAAGTGGATACCACCGAAGCGCGCTACGTGCAGCGCGTGGAATAATCTGGCGTATAGTGGGGTTCTGAGTTTCCGCCTCCGCAGCCAGGTGCGACGAAGGTTTCATCTGGAAGAGGTGATCACGCTGGCTGAGTAACATCAGCCAGCGTTTTGTTTTTTACTCCGTCCAGAGAGTTCACGTTGCGGAATCACAGCGAACAGAATGTCACTGCGCAAAGTTCAGACGCCTTTACTTTTGCCGGCTGGCTCGCCAAACACGCGGGTAAAGATCGCCTCCACGTGGCGCAATTGCCGTTGCAAATCGAAGGTATGAGATAGCCCGGCGGCATCCAGATATTTGGTCACCCGCTTGTCGGCGGCTACGCGATCGCGAAAACTGGATTCCGTTTCCCACGCGGCCATGGAATTTTCCTGCACCGCTTTATACGCTTCATCGCGGGGCATGCCTTTTTCCACCAGGTCCTGCAAAAGTTGTCCGGAAAAAATCAGCCCATGCGTGGATTCCAGATTGCGGAGCATGCGCTCCGGAAATACGCGCATGTCGGCGATGATGGTGGTCATTTTCGCCAGCATGTAATCCACCAGGATGGTGGAATCCGGGAGGATAATGCGTTCGACGGAGCTGTGCGAAATATCGCGCTCGTGCCACAGCGCCACATTCTCAAACGAGGCGAGCAGATTGGAGCGCACCACGCGCGCCAGTCCGCAAATTTGTTCGCAGGTTACAGGATTGCGTTTGTGCGGCATCGCGGAACTTCCGCGCTGCTCGCCGCCGAACGGCTCTTCCGCCTCGCGTACTTCGGTGCGCTGCAAGTGGCGGATTTCCAGCGCGATTTTCTCCAGCGTGGCGGAGACCAGCGCCAGCGAGCTGAGATAATGCGCGTGGCGATCGCGTTGAATCACTTGCGAGGCTACCGGAGCGGCCGCCAGCCCAAGCCGCTTGCAGATGCGCTCTTCGATCTCCGGGCCGAGATGCGACGCGTTGCCCACCGCGCCGGAAATTTTCCCGATGGCCATCTGCGCGGAGGCATCCCGAAAGCGCAGCTGATTGCGCTGGTTCTCGGCGAACCAGTTGGCGACTTTAAGGCCAAAGGTAATGGGCTCGGCATGCACGCCGTGGGTCCGCCCAATTTGTGGAGTGGCGCGAAACTCGTGGGCGCGCTTCGCGAGCGCCTCGCCAAATTTTACCAGCGCCTCGGCGATCAGTTTTGAGGCGTCGCGCACCTGCAAGGCCTGCGCGGTATCGACCACGTCATTGGAGGTCATGCCGTAATGCAGCCAGCGCGCGGCCTCGGGATCGCCGATGGATTCGCCTACCGCCATGGTGAACGCGACGACATCGTGCTTAACGCGGGACTCCAGGTCCTGAATGCGGGCGACTTCAATTTTGGCATTAGCGCGGATCTTCTCGGCAGCCGCGGCGGGCACGTCGCCAGCCTCCGCCAGCGTTTCCGTCGCCGCCAGCTCCACCTCCAGCCATTTGGCGTATTTGTTCGCGTCGCTCCAGACGGCGCCCATCTTTTCGAGGGTATAGCGCGGGATCAAATCACGACTCCTGAATAATTTTTGCCGACCGCAGGTCTAAGCCAGAGCGCCATGGGTGCTCTCAGCTTCCAGTCAGCGCACGGGTATCCGAAATCCACCGTAATGATACGGCATTTCCAACAGGCACGCGACTTGTGCAAGGGCACTCACAAGAAGTGATATTGGGACGTGTACGTTACAGCTTTGTGGGTTAAAGGCTGAAGGAAAAACGGAAAATTTTAATCGCCGGCGGGATTGGTACGCATATAGCGCCAAGGATTAATCGGCGCATTGTTCATGCGAACTTCATAATGCACGTGAGGACCGGTTGAGCGCCCGCTGATTCCCGTGTAGCCGACCACTTCACCGCGCTTCACGCGCGCGCCCGGAACCGCCGAGAACGAGGAAAGATGGGCGTACCAGGTGGTGATGCCAAAGCCGTGGTCGATCACAACAACCCGGCCGTAGCCGGAATGATTCTGCGCGGTGGTGATGACGCCATCAGCCGTCGCATGAACCGGCGCGCCGTAATCCGAAGCCACGTCGACGCCGGTATGGAACGCTCCTTCCCCGCTGAAGGGGTCGAGGCGCTCGCCAAAGCTGTCGGTAATATGTCCCAGCACCGGCCAGATAGCCGGGGTGTAGGTCGAATCGGCGAAGCTGATCCCGGGCATAAGGCGCAAACCAGCCGTCGAGATCGCAATCGCGGCGGCATTCCGTTTCAAAAAGGTGTATTGCTCGACGGAGCGATCAAACGCATCCTGAGCATCGGCGGGGCTGTCGTTCTGATCGAACACCGCCGGATGGTAACGCATGACGCCATAGGTCATGGCCACTTCGGTAGCGAGAGATTGCAGCGAATCAAGGCGCTGGTTGGTGTTCACCACCGTGCCCTGCAACTGGCGATACTGCTTTTTCAGGGTTTCCTGGTCGTGGCGGAGAGCGTTGTAATTGCCAACCTTCCAGAGCATGCGGGAATACGAACCGACAGCGGCGGAAACGGTGATGCCCCCGATGATCGCCAACGCCGCCAAGCCGTGCAGCAAATACGAAGGCACGATAACCTTACGCATTTTGCCTGGTGTGGAAGCGATGAAGAATGTGTAATTCTTGCCGGTCATGCTGGGCAGGCTCCTTCGCCTGTAACGTGCGGCCGGAGATCAACCCATGCAAATCCGGTTGCGGGCGCCGCAGCAGTTATTGTAGCAAATTGCGACGGCCAATCGGGTTTTGCACGCTCGGCATACTAGAATCGGGTGGGTACTTGAGTCAACCCTGTATTTCTCGGTTCGTGGAACAGGTCGGAAAAAACTGTTCCCTGTACCAGCGGGCAGGATCGCTGCGGGAGTTTACTAACATCCTTACTCACGTTCTACTTGCAGACTGAACGTGAGCGCTTGAGAAAGCAGAGAGTTACGATGCAACGGCTTAAGAGCGATGGCGAAGATTTTGTGCTGCAGCGCATCCGGCATGCATTCCGGAAAAATACTTCGTCGCAGGCAGGAAAGAAGACAGGCGGGAAGTTTGTCGCGTTGGGAATTGGCGACGACGCCGCGTTACTACGGCCAGGGAAACGCAGCGAGATTGTACTTACCTGCGACTGGTTCCTGGAAGGCACCCACTTCTTAACCTGTCTCTTATACACATCT
>CAXMLS010000346.1:0-2486 GCA_964194235.1 uncultured bacterium
CATATCGCCAATTTCATCCAGAAAAAGAGTGCCGCCATCGGCTTTCTCAAATTTACCAATTTTATCTTCGCTGGCGCCGGTGAAGCTGCCCTTCACGTGGCCGAAAAGTTCCGACTCGATCAACTCTTCGGGAATGGCCGCGCAATTCACCTCCACGAAAGGGCCCTTGTGGCGTAGGCTGGCGGCATGCAGCGCATGCGCGACAAGTTCTTTCCCGGTCCCGCTCTCACCATAAATTAGGACGCGCCCGTTTGTCGGGGCGGTAACCGCGATTTGCTGGCGCAACGCTTTCATGGGGATGCTGTCGCCAATAACCTGATAGCGATGGCCCAGCTGACTCCGCAACTGCTGATTTTCTTCCTCGAGCCGGCGTTGCTGGATGGCGTTGCGCACCAGGAGAATCGTTTTCTCCAGCGACAATGGTTTTTCGATGAAGTCGAATGCACCGAGCTTTGTGGCGCGCACTGCGGTTTCGATGGTGCCGTGCCCGGAAATCATAATTACCGCCGGGGGACGCGGTCCCGACTGAATGCGGCTCAAAGCTTCCAGACCATCCATGCCCGGAAGCCAAACATCCAGCAGTATTAATTCGAGATCGCCAGAAGCCACGCGTTCAAGCGCCTCTTCCGCGGAGCCGACAACGTCCACGTGATAGCCCTCGTCCTGGAGAATCGACGCGAGAGATTCGCGGATGCCCGGCTCGTCGTCCACCACCAGCAAATGCGGTTTCGCGGTCATCGTGACAATTCCGATCCATGAGCATCGCCGATAGCGGCAGGCACCGCTTCGGTTGCGGGAAGCTCAATCAGAAATCGCGAGCCTACGGGCTGATTGTCCTCGACGTGAATAGTCCCGCCATGTTCGGCAACGATACGTGCGGCAATGGCCAGCCCCAGTCCGGTGCCGCGATCTTTAGTGGAAAATTGCGGCAGAAAAAGTTTGTCCTTATCTTCCGGCGAGATTCCCTGTCCGGTGTCGGAAACGGCAATTTCGACGGTCTCGGAGTCCACGTGACATCGCGTCGAAACCAAAATATCGCGACACGCGGAGTTTTCCAGAGCCTCCGCGGCATTATCAATCAAATTGACGACCACGCTGCGCAGCAAGCCGCTATCGGCCCTCACAGCAGGAAGATTGTCGGCCAGCGCGGTTCGCAACACGATGCCGTCCAGCCGTCCCGAAAAAACTTCGATGGCTTCATGCACGATGGTGTTCGCATCAGTAGCCACAAGCTTTGCGATGGGAAAGCGTACAAATTGCGAGAATTCATTTACCAGCGCTGCCAGCGCAGAAACCTCGCGTTCGATCAGCCGTGAACATTCCTGAACCAGATTTGTTAATTCGGGATCCAAAGGCGTACCGCTTTCCGATTGCTCGCGCCGGTCGATGAATCTTGACAGTCGTTGCGCCGATAGCTGGATGGGCGTCAACGGATTTTTTATCTCATGCGCGATGCGCCGCGCCACTTCCTGCCATGCAGCGGACTTTTGCGCGCGCAGCATTTCCGTCAGATCGTCCAGCACTAACACAAATCCGGCGTTCGCGCGCCGCGGTCCGAGAGAACTAGCGGTAACGGCAAGGTGCAGCACGCGCCCGGAGACCACCGTCTCAATTTCCCGCGACACCACACCCATACGCAGGGAGCGGCGCATAAGATACTGTACGGAGCGCGACGCATCTGCGCCGAGCAACTCGTCCAGCGAATGGCGATCTCGCGCGGCGGGGCCTAGCATGCTGGTCACCGCGGTGTTGGCCCGCAAAATAGCGCCGTTGGCATCCAGGGAAATAACGCCAGTGGGAATATTTTCCAGCACAGTTTCCATTAATTGGCGGCGACGCTCCAGCTCTTGAACCGCTTGCTGAAGATTGTGAGTGAACTGATCAATCTGCGAGCGGTTATCGCGTAACTGGCGAGTCATGGAGTTGAACGACCGTGCCAGAATGCCCAGTTCGTCCTGAACCTGATCCGGAACTTGATAATTGAAGTTACCCGACGAAACTTCGCGAGTACCTTCGGCCAGCGCTTGAATAGGAACGGTGACCTGCTTGGCCAGAAACAAAGCCACCCACATCACAGCGAAGAACACCAGCACCGTAAAGAACAGCAGGATCAGCAGCATTTGTCTTTTCAAAGCGCGCAGATTCTGCTTTTGCGCGTTGTACTCCGCGGTCTGCTTCTGAATTTCGTTTACGCGATCAAAAAAAACCGGAGAGGTGCGGAAGCCGGTGACCAGAAATCCGGTGGGAGCTGCCGAATCGCTGATCGGAATGCGCGCTGCGGAATAAATGCGCTGATTCGCTTCCCAGACTTCTATCCCGCTGGGAAGGACGCGAACCTGTTTGCCCAGAACATTCGGCGCGGCGCATGAGCTGGAATCACGCTCTTCCGGTGGATCATCACAAACCACTCCGCCGCTGACGGCATTGCCGTTCTGATCCAGAATCCACGCCGCATCCGCACCCGCCGCGATCGCTCGGCCCAGGAA
>CAXMLS010000347.1:0-1915 GCA_964194235.1 uncultured bacterium
ATGTGTATAAGAGACAGGCCTAGACGGGACAGGACAAAGCATCGCGGTTGTCGGGCAATCGAATATCAATCTTCAGGACGCGCGCGATTATCGAAACATATTTGGTCTGCCGGTTAACGACCCGACAATTATTTTGAATGGTCCGGACCCAGGATTGATCGCGGACGAAGGGGAAGCCGATCTGGACACACAGGTGGCGGGCGCGGTGGCGCCGCGCGCGGCGGTGAAGTTTGTAGTATCGGAGACGCCGTCAACCGCGGCGTCGGCGGGGATCGATTTATCGGCGCTGTACATCGTCGACAATAATATTGCGGCGGTGCTGAGCGAAAGCTATGGCGCGTGCGAGGCAGGGCTGGGCACGACGGGCAATGCGTTTTATAACGCGCTGTGGGAACAGGCCGCGGCACAAGGGATCACCGTGCTGGTCTCGACAGGCGATAACGGGTCGGCCGGCTGCGACGATCCAAATAAAGTGGACTTTGCTTCCGGCGGGCTGGCCATCAACGGCATTTCGTCCACGCCATTTAACGTGGCGGTGGGCGGCACCGATTTTTCGTACACCACGGCAAGTCCTTTTTCCGTGTACTGGAGTGCGACGAATGGCGGCACATCCGGGACACTGTCGGCGAAATCGTATATCCCGGAGTCCACCTGGAATGATTCGTGCGCGTTGGCGGGAATAAGTGGATGCACTGCGGCGATTATCAACGCGAATAGTACAAGCTTCGTCGATCTGGTGGCGGGGAGCGGCGGGCCAAGTTCCATTTACGCGAAACCGGCGTGGCAAAGCGGCGTCACCGGAATGCCCAACGACAGCAAACGGGACACGCCAGACGTTTCCTTGTTTGCGAGCAATGGCCAAAATAACAGCTTTTATATTGTTTGCCAGAAAGATGCCACGAAGACGAATTCGTGCGATCTAAATTCTCCGTTTACAAATTTCCAAGGCGTAGGCGGAACGTCAGCGTCGGTGCAGGCGTTCGCGGGAATCATGGCGCTGATCAACCAGAGCCAGGCCACAGTGCAAAATCCGGCGCCGCGCCAGGGCAACGCGAATTACATTTTGTACAAACTGTATAAGCAGAATGCGACGGGGATTTGTACTTCGAACGCGGCGTCAGTAAGCGCGTCCGGCTGCATTTTTTACGACGCAGTAACGGGAAATATTTCGGTGGCTTGCAAAGGCGGCACGGCGAACTGCAGCAATACCAGCACAGCGGCGAATCAATATGGCGTGCTGGTGAGTGGCGGCGTTCCGGCGTGGAAAGCGACGCCGGGATATGACCTGGCCACAGGGTTGGGCACGGTGAACGTGGCGAATCTGGCTAGCGCGTGGTCTACGGCGGGATTGACGGCAACGACGACGACGATTACGGCTTCACCGAGCGGCACACTGGCGCACGGAAGCAACGCGAACTTTACAGTGCACGTCGCGGCGGCAGCGGGAAGTCCGAGCGGGCAAGTATCGCTGATTGCGACTCCCGCGGGATCGGCGCAAACGGGTATTGGACCATTCACCTTAAGCAGCGGTACGGCTACATTTAATACAAATATGCTGCCGGGCGGGACCGCGTACAACGTGGTTGCACATTACAGCGGCGATGGAACATTTGCCCAGAGCGATTCGGCGCCGGTTTTGGTGACGGTGAGTAAGGAAAGCAGCAAGACAATGGTAGGACTGGTGACGTTTGATTTCGCGACCGGCGCTATCACCAGCACGGCGGCGCATGCCGCGGCGTACGGGTCGCCGTACATTATGCGGATTGATGTGAGCAATGCGGCGTCGGTGTTGTGCACCGACAATTTGAAAAACGGAACGGTGCCGCCAATCGACACGATTCCCTGCCCCACGGGGAATGTGGCGGTGACGGATAACGGCGCGCCGCTGAACGATTTTATCAACACGAATATAGGT
>CAXMLS010000348.1:0-10101 GCA_964194235.1 uncultured bacterium
CTAGCGATGAAGGTCATGAGCTTTTGTACGTGTCCGCAACTCTAACTCAACAAAGTTATTGTTAAATGTCACGGCTGAGAGTTTCTAATGGCGTCGCGGAACTTGGCTCGACGCTGATTCCCCGAAACTCGCCGTAATATGCGGTGAGGGGAGTGTATGCAAGGGGAAAAGGGTCCGTCAAACGAAAAGGTGTGAATTCAACAGGTTGCGGGAGTGGTTGGTCGACCGACCAGGTCAATTTTACGCCCACAGGCTTCGGTAACCGCTATTTTTATCAATTAGTTGTGGGAAATTCTGGTTTGGTATTGCTGGCCTAACCGTTAGGCGACTCGGCGGCTGGAATTCGGTCGATACCCATATAAGGGCGCAGTGCCTCGGGGACGAGGATGGACCCGTCGGACTGCTGATAATTCTCCACGATAGCGATCCACGTGCGCCCAACGGCTAGACCGGAGCCATTTAAAGTGTGCACGAATTCGCTTTTGCCGCCGGCTTTTGGCTTGAAACGAATGCCGGCGCGACGCGATTGGAAGGCTTCGCAGTTGGAACAAGAAGAAATTTCGCGAAATTCATTGCCAGAGGGGAGCCAAACCTCGATGTCATAGGTTTTTGCCGAGGCGAAACCCATGTCTCCGGTACAAAGCAGAACGGTCCGGTAGTGCAGACCGAGTTTCTGCAGAATGGTTTCCGCGTTGCGGACCAAAGCTTCGTGCTCTTCGTAGCTTTTTTCCGGATGAGTGAACTTGAAAAGCTCAACTTTCTGGAATTGGTGCTGGCGCAGGATGCCGCGGGTGTCTTTGCCGGCAGCACCAGCCTCGGAGCGGAAACACGCGGTCCAGGCGGTAACAAAAATCGGGAGACGATCTTCCGCAAGAGTTTCGTCGCGATAAAGATTGTGCAGCTCGACTTCGGCGGTGGGAGTCAGCCAGAAATCGGTGTCCTGCACTTTGAAGAGATCGGCGGCGAATTTGGGCAACTGGCCGGAGCCGGTGAGCGAAGCGCTGTTCACCAAAAACGGTGGAAGAATTTCCGTGTAGCCGTGCTCGCGCGTGTGCACATCGAGGAAAAAATTCGCAAGGGCGCGCTCCAGGCGTGCGCCCCAGTTCTTGTAAACCGCGAAACGCGCACCGGTAATTTTTGTGGCTGCTGGGAGATCCAAAATGCCGGCGCGCTCGCCTACTTCCCAATGCGGCCTGGGGGTGAAGTCGAATTTCGGCGGAGCGCCCCAACGGCGAACTTCCACGTTGTCGGCGCCGCCGGAGCCCACTGGAACACTGGAGTGCGGAATGTTGGGGATGGTTAGCAGGAGATCGCGCTGTGTGTCGTCGAGCTGATTGATGCGCTCATCGGATTGCTTGATGAGATCAGAAAGCTGTTTCATTTCGGAGATGATGGCGTCGGCGGGTCGTTTTTCTCTTTTCAGGCGCACAATTTCTTCGCTGGCTTTGTTGCGCTGAGCTTTGCGCTGCTCATTACTGGTGATGAGCTCGCGGCGCTCTTTATCAAGAGCGCGGAAGGCGTTGAGGTCAAGAATCGTGCCGCGGTGCCGAGCCATGTCGGCGAAAAGGTCGAAATGCTCGCGAAAGTAGCTAAGGTCATGCATGGAGTTGGAAGAATAACGTATCGCGGTGGGGAGTGGCGAGCGTGATGGCTAGTGGTTGGGAATGTACAGGCGAACTGCGGGTATGTGCGACGGTACGAAAGTACTTCCGGAAGAGTACAGAAGCGTGGCGCGAGAAGTACCGGGGCTGATGGGACGACTGGACTATCGACGAGCAGAGAGGCGAAGGTCACAATCGCAATTGTGATCGGGAGTTGGTCGCGGCTTCTGAGCAGCTCAAACTGCCCTGTTTCGTGACTGCTGCTGCGAGCGCAGCGTAACGACTGGAAGCTGAGCTAACTTCAGGTTACTGTTTCCCTCCATCCCCACGCCCGAGCGGCCGGTGCCCCCACCGGCCGCTCACTTTTTTGGTGAGACCGTAGGCCGCGCGGTACCGCCCTGGTGAAGAGCCGCAACCACTTTTACCCGGTGGGCGGCGAAATTCGCCGCGAAACGAACTCGCTGATCGTCAAGGTTCATCGTTGTCCACGCGATGCGTCCTTCTTTCGAATCGCAAAACTGGAAGGAACCCATGAGACTGAACACACCTTCGGCGTGTAAGGAACTCAGCCAGGTACGTGGACGGAGATCACAGATGCGTGGTAGCTCGAGATGTAAGAGGACACTGGTGCTGAAAACACTGTTCGCAGCCGTGAAGGACTGGTGGGAAATTAGCAGACTAGAAATGAAAAAAGGGGGCTGGTGCAAGCCCCCTTTTTTGAATTGACGCCCCAAAACCGGAAACGAGTCGAGGTTCGGATCCGGCCACCCCGGGAAGCCAATCTTTTTTAAAGTTGCCTACAGAAGAGCAAGTAGTGTGCCAGCTAAAAATTAGATTGATCGGTGCGGTAATTTAGCTGAAAGCATGAGAGTTAGCCCTAAAAAGGACGACGGTCGGAATTTTGGCAGCTCAGAAATCCTACAAAATCTCACAGAATTGCGAGCGGCTTATATGTTGTTTGGGAGCGGGGAAGTCCAGAAGGTGAGAGACGGTCACGAATAACAACGTTGGCATAGCAGTTGGCGACACGCGTAAGTGCGAACGTAAAAGACGTAAATAATCCCGATAACCTGTGGCCTAGGTTGGAGAAAAATTCAGGCGCCGATGGAAGCGCGCAGAGCGCTGGCGAGCGACTGACTGAAGCGCTGGACGTCGGAGTCGTGTTCGGCTTCGACCATCACGCGTGCGAGGGGTTCGGTGCCGGAATAACGAAGAACAATTCGGCCGTTCCTCCCGAGTGCGGCTTCGGCGCTGGCAAGAGCTTCGGCGACTTCAGGAAGCGAGGCGAGCGGTGGTTTGGAACGAACTTTTACGTTGACGATGGTCTGCGGGTAATCCTTCAAACCGGTGATCAGGTCCGCAAGTCCGCCGTGCATGGAAACCAGGGAGGCAATCTTCAGTGCGGTCAATAAGCCGTCGCCCGCGGGGCTGTCCTCCAGAAAAATAATATGGCCGGACTGCTCACCGCCAAGGACGCTTCCGCTGCGGAGCATTTCTTCCAGAACGTAGCGATCACCAACATCCGCGCGGGCAAGCGTCATATTCTCGTCTGAGAGGATTCGCTCCAATCCGAGATTGGACATGGAGGTTCCAACGACGCGGGAACCCTTGAGCTTGTTCTGCGATTTCAAGAAACGAGCTACTGCGAGAAGCACGCCGTCGCCATTCACGATGCGTCCGTCGGCACAAACAAAAAGAGCACGATCGGCGTCGCCATCGAAGGCCACGCCCAGGGCCGCGCGTTCTGCAACGACCCGTTTTTGCAGCGATTCGAGATGAAGCGAGCCGCAGCCAGCGTTGATGTTACGTCCATCCGGAGCCGCGCCAATGGTGATTACGTCGGCATTGAGAGAACCAAAGAGCTGCGGACCAAGCTTGTACGCAGCGCCATTGGCGCAATCAAGAACGATGCGAAATCCTTCAAGCTCGGCCCCGGGAATAACGCGGGAACGCAAATAGTCGAGGTACTCGGCGTCCAGAGATTCGTCAGCGACCAGCGCCGACGGAGCGAGTTGCGATTTGTTGGCGTCGCGATGGCGCAGGATGTCGGCTTCGAGTGCTTCTTCGATGGCGTCGGGAACCTTCATGCCTGCGTGCGAGAAAAGTTTTACGCCGTTGTCGTGGAATGGATTGTGAGAAGCGGAAATGACGACTCCGGCGGCGAAATCATTCTGGCGCACCAGACAAGCAACACCTGGGGTGGTAATAACCCCGGCGAAGGCCACGGACGCACCTGCCTGCGCCAGCCCGGCGGCTAGAACGGCGGCAATGTGCGGGCCGGATTCGCGAGTGTCCATGCCGATGAGTACACGGGCTGAGGAATGTTCGCGACGCAGATACGAAGCGAGAGAAAAGCCGGTGGCGAAAAGTGTGGCGTCGTCCAGCGGGGCTGTGCCGGGAATGCCGCGAATACCGTCGGTACCGAAAAGTAATTTGGGCATGGATGAATCGTTAGAGCGTGAAATAAAGCAGCTAAATTAAGCGAGCCACGGATGGCCGCTGTGACCCCTAACCAGCTTGAAAATTCTAGCACGGCACTCCTGGCCGGCTAGATTGCGATGCTGCAGGTGTTGCTAACGAGTAGCGACGACGAAAGAGTTATTTGATGAGCGGGATTTGCAGATTGAGCGACGGCAGCGCGCAAAATGCCGAGGCGCAGCACGGCTGTGTTACCGTGTCGGGCATGGAGCGCTTACGATTGTGACGGAAACGCATTCCACCGTGCGAGTTTCAGGATCGATCTTAAGCCTGCGGATTGTAGCGGCGGCGGTCATTCTGGTTTTTCTTTATTACGCGGCGGGAGTAGTAATCACGCTGCTGTTATCGATTTTGATCGCGTATTTTCTCGATCCGGTGGTGGAGTTTCTTGAAAAAATGCGTATGCCGCGGACGCTCGCGGCGTTACTGGCGGTTCTGATAATGATCGCGGTACTGGTGGCGGCGGGCTACGGACTGTGGTCGCGGACGGCAGACTTCGCTGCGAACTGGCCGAAGTACAGCGGCGTGCTGCGGCATGCGGTCGGGTCGGTAGAAGCAAAAATTAACGGCATTGAACGGCAAGTCACGCCCACATCTTCAGGGCAGCAGGATGCGCGGCCGAAAGCCGATGGCGGCGGAACGACGGCGATGCTGCATACGCTGGTGCTGCGAGGAATTGGCTCGCTGTACGCGCTAGTGCTGGAGGTTACGTTTGTGCCGTTTTTGGTATTTTTTATGCTCGCGGGGAAACAGGAGGTGTGGCACGGCACGCTGCAGCTTTTTCCGGTATCGCGAAGAACGGCGGTGAAAGACACGCTGGAAGACCTGCGCGACGTGCTGCGCGATTACCTGGTGGGGATGTCGATTGTGACGTTGGTGGTGATGACCGCGAGCGCTTTGTTCTTCTGGGTCATGGGACTGGATTATCCGATATTGACCGGAATGGTGTCGGGCCTGTTGAATATGGTGCCGTATATAGGAGCGGTGCTGGCGTGGCTGCCGCCGTTCGTGATCGCACTGGCGAAGTTCAAGTCGGTAGGATCGTACGCGCTCATCGCCGGCGTGCTGATGTCGATACACATGCTGTCGAATAATTTTTTGGCGCCGCAACTCGTGGGCAAACGAGTGCGGTTGAACGCGCTGGCGATTACCATATCGCTTCTTTTCTGGGGATGGATCTGGGGAGGAATGGGATTGCTGTTGGCAATTCCGTTGACGGCAGCGTTACGCGTGATTTGCGAACACACGGAATCTGGGAAGCCGGTGGCGCGCTGGCTCAGTGGTTAGTTTCCGTTCCGAGTGATTTGATGTAGGTGACGAGTTGCCAGCGCTGAGGCTCAGGCAGCTTTGACCAAACGGGCATACCGCGGCGCACCACGCCATTCGTCAATATCCAGAAGAGCGCGCCCGGAGTGGAGGTCTGTACAGGCTCCTTGAGTAAGCTGGGGCCTTTGCGCGAACCCTCTGCTGCATCGCCGTGGCACTCTGCACAATGCTGGTCGAATAGATTTGCTCCGGCGGCGATGGCTTCGGGATCACTAGCTAAAGGGTTCCGTTTCGAACGCGCCTTTTCGGGAGCTTTCGCGAGTTCCGCGTAGACCAATGCGTCGTTCTTATATTTATAGCGCGGGGTCTTTTGAGGTTGCGCGGGGGCTGCCGCAAGTAAGATAGCCGCGTAGGTTGCGAGCGCAATCGCCAACTCTGCAAAAACGGCAACGACGCTAAAATATTGTCTCTTTTTCCATCTCGGACTGGTCATCGATTCCCCATCAATGACTTCCGAACCAGCGACTGACCATGGAGCCGAGGCCGACGATTTCCCGCGACAGGCCCCAGCGCAAAATGAAGCGGCTGCTATTGTCATTCAAACCGAAACCCGGGGAGACACGCAGGGTCCAGCCGGAGGGAACATTCCAGGCGATGACCGGCGCAACATAGTGCGAGGTGTTGTGCAATCCAAAACTATGGCGGTCGCCGAGACCGCCGTACATCTCCAGTCCGGCGATGAAATTCTCACGGCAAAACGAGCAACGCTGCGCGGAGGCTTTGAGCGCGAGCGGGCGGCTGGTGCCCAGGGCGTAGCCAAATTCCCACGGCGCATTGGAAAGATTTTTCGCGGCAAGCGTGTTCTGGACGAAATTCCAGCCTTTGTAGGTACTGGAAAGTAAAAGTTTAAACTCGAGTTCGTTAACGTGTTCCCGCCGGAGCAAGGCGTTGGATTCAAGAGCGTCGGCCTCCATGTCGTGACCTTCTACTTCTTTCCTGATTTTGTCAGCGCCGCTCTTGTGTTCATATTCGACATACAGAACCGGATTGATGAAATGCTCGCGCTGGAGCGGGCGGACGCGATTCTCCAGGCGAAAGCCGGTGAAGAGGGTGCTGTCGTGAAAGGTCGTCTGACCATCGAGGTAGAGTTCGGTGGTCCACCACGCGGTGGCGCCATATTCCAATTCCACCCAGAAGGCGTGGTAATCGTTGCCGAACCGCTGGGTGCTGAAGGTGGAGAAGTATTCGATTTCGAGATTGCCGGGCTCTTCCAGGTAGTGATCGTAAGCGACGATATAAGGACTTTCCTGGGCGCTTAGGCTAGCGGGTAACCCTAGAAAAAATGTAAGCAAAAAGGCTAGAAAGAGAAATCGGGGCACGACGCTCCTTGCAACTGAGTTGCAACAACAGCAAATGAGACTAAATTAGTCCTAATTCCTTTGCAAGTATTTTCAACTCCGGGTGCAGACCAAAATTAGCGGGGTTGGGCCGGGGAGATGGTAACGACAGATAGGGAAGGGAAGAGACCCAGGACAGTGCCTCAAGACTTCCCATCGGAACGCTTCACTAAATTATCGGTGTGCGTTGACTTACGGGTTAACAGCGGCCTAAGATGCGCGCAGCTTTGAGCTAATCAATACACGGCGCGGTTCTCTGCGTTGTGGTGTCCCTTCCCTGGCGGTGCGTGTGCCAAGTTCCCTGGTGTCGCATTACCGTCTTCTGGAGCCTTTGGGCAGCGGCGGGATGGGTGTGGTGTACCGCGCGGAAGATACCGCTCTTGGACGCACGGTCGCGTTGAAGTTCCTGCCGCCGCAAATCGTACATGACAAGAAACAAGTGCAGCGTTTTCGAGAAGAGGCGCGTACCGCTTCAGTCTTGAATCACCCCAATATCTGCACAATTTATGAAGTGGCGGAGGAGCAGGGCGAACTCTTTATTGCCATGGAGTTTGTGGAAGGCAAACCTCTGGCGGAATCGATTCGCGAAGGAGGGATGCCGGTGTCGAGCGTGGTGCGTTACGGACGGCAACTCGCCGGAGCACTGGAACACGCGCACGCCCGCGGAGTGATTCACCGGGATCTGAAGCCATTGAATATCGTGGTCACACCGGAAGGCGACACGAAAATTCTGGATTTCGGCCTGGCGAAGCGGACTGATCCCAACGACGTGAATCGCAAGACGCTGCAAGCGGCGACGGCCACGACGGTGGGGTTAGCCGGGACGATGCCGTACATGTCCCCGGAACAACTGGAAGGCGGCGAAGCGACGGCGCGGAGCGACATCTGGGCGCTGGGAATCGTGCTGTATGAAATGGCGTCGGGAGTGCGGCCGTTCCATGGCGATAATCTTTACCGCTTGTGCACCGGAATTATTCAGGAGCCGTGTCCACCATTGCCGGAAACGGTCCCGCCGGGATTAGCGGCGGTGATTCGACGGTGCCTGGAGAAAGAGCCCGCGAGACGGTACGGACGCGCCGGGGAAGTCCGCGCAGCGTTGGAGGCGCTGGAACCTTCGACGGCGGTGGGAATTGTTTCCGAGCCGGCGCCGTTTACCTGGAGATGGTTTTCGTGGGCGCTGGCAATTGCGGTGCTCGCAGGAATGACCGCGGGCGGGATCTGGCTGGCAAAAAAATATTCCCCTGCTTCGAAAGAAACAACCGGCAGTTCCGCGAGCGAGCGTTTGCAGCTTGCGGTGCTTTCACCGGAGCCCGGAGTGGAAGCGGGTGAGGGGGCCTTCGACAGCGGACTGGTGGAAACGCTGACATCCAGCCTGACTGAACTGTCCGGGCGGCATCCGCTGGCGGTAATCCCGGCAAGCGAAATTCGCGCACATCACGTGCAGACGCTGGAGGCGGCGCGGCAAGAATTCGGCGTGAATTACGGATTGATGCTGAATATCCAGCGCGCGTCGGGCCAGGTACGGGTGAATTATTCGCTGGTGGATGCGCGTTCACACCAGCAACTGCGCGGCGGTACGGTGACTGCGGGCGCTGCGGATCCGTTCGCGCTGCAGGATCAGGTTTCGGCGCGTGTGGCGGAAATCCTGAAACTGGAACTGGAGCCGCAGGAGAAAAAAGCGCTAGCCGCGCACGGGACGACAGAACCAGCCGCGTACGATTTTTATCTGCAAGGCGTGGGCTACTTGCAGAATTACGACAAGGAAGAAAATATCGAGAACGCCATCAGCGTGTTTCGCCACGCGCTGGAAAAGGACAAAGGTTTCGCAGGCGCGTATGCGGGACTGGGCGAAGCGTACTGGCACAAATTCGAACACACGCACGACAAGGCGCTAGTGAACGAGGCGACGAAAGCGTGCCAGAGCGCGGTGGACAAAGATGCGAGCCTGGCGCAAGCAAACACTTGCCTGGGGCTGGTTTACCAGGGCACCGGAAAATACGAAATGGCGGCGGCGGAATATCAAAAGGCTTCGAGCAGTGAGCCGACGCTGGATGCCGCGCAAACCGGGTTGGCGCGCGCGTATGAAAGTTTGAATCGATTGCAGGAAGCGGAACAATCCTACAAAAGCGTGATCGCGCTGCGGCCGGATTACTGGGCGGGATACAACCGGCTCGGAACATTTTATTTGCGGAACGGAAAGCTGGAAGAAGCGGCGCAGATGTACACGCAGGTAACCTCGTTGGTGCCGGACAGCTTCACGGGCTACGCGAACCTGGGGATTACGCGCATCCAGCAGGGCAGGTATGAGGAGGCGATTGAACCGTTGGAGCGTTCGCTGAAGATTCGAAAAACGGGCCAGGGGACATCCAATCTGGCGACCGCATATTTTCAGGCGAAGAGATACGCGGATGCGGCGCGTTTGCTGGAAGAAGCGACGACGCTAGACCCACAGAACTACGAAATCTGGGGAAACCTGGGCGATGCGTACTACTGGGCGCCGGGAATGCGCGAACGAGCGAGCGGCGCTTATAGGAAAGCGCTGGAACTGGGAGAGGAACAACGCAAAGTGAATCCGCGCGACGCGCACATGTTGAGCTACCTTGCGGACTACGACGCCATGCTGGGAGAAAAAGAAAAAGCTGCAATACGGATTAACGAAGCGGAACGGCTGACGCCGCGCGATCCCGAGGTGCTGTATTACGCGGCGCTGGTGGCGGTGCAAGGCGGAGATCGGAACAAAACGCTGGAGATGCTGGAGCGCGCGGTAGCGGCGGGCTATCCGGCGACGGGCGTGCGAGACACACCAAATTTTTTGGTGCTGGCAGAGGAGCCACGGTTTAAGACGTTGGTACAAGAACGGGAAAGTAAGAAAGGAAAGTCACTATGAGAAAGATGAGTGGTTTGGAAAAGGCGATGATGTACGGGCTGATTGTGTCGGTCATCACGATGGGCGTCGGGTGTAAAACTGCGTTGGCGCCACCTCCCGCACTAGTGCAGAAGTCGCACAATCTCGCGTATGTAGCGTGCAAAGGGGGTGAAGTGGATATCCCAGTGGATGCGGTTCCATCGATTTTAACAAACCCAGATGATCGAATCGTTTTTGTATGTAAGGGAGAAGACGTTTATTGGAAAACCACAAATACGAATCTAACGATCAAGGTTGATTTAAAGAATCCGCAACTCGCTCCGGACCTGTTCGTATCCAGTCACTCTTCGGTGGCGACCGATCCCAATGTGCATAACCAGACGAAGAAGGAAACGGTGAAAACACCCACAAAAGCATTGGTAGATTACGAATACACCATCACGGTGGATGACGGCGCTGGGAAGCACTACAGTGTCTGTCTCTTATACACATC
>CAXMLS010000349.1:0-1925 GCA_964194235.1 uncultured bacterium
GATGTGTATAAGAGACAGGGTTTGGGGAGCGGGGGGCCACGGGAAAGTGGTCGTGGACGCGCTGATGGCGTGTGGAGATTGGGAATTGGCGGGGGTCGTTGATGAAGATGTTAAAAAAACTAATACAGAAGTTTTGGGGGTGAAGGTTTTGCTGTTCGATGGCGGGCTGGCGGAGATGGCTAAGAAATTGGATTGCGGGCGGGTGGCCGTTGCGATTGGGGACAATTACGCGCGCTTTGAAAAGTTTCAGCAAGTGCGGCGTGCCGGGCTGACAACAGTGAACGTGGTGCATCCGAACGCGCACGTATCGCGATTCGTAAAAATGGGCGACGGCGTGACGATCCTTGCGGGAGCGACGATAAATCCCGGCACGACGATAGAAGACAACGTGTGCGTGAATACGTCCGCGTCGGTAGATCATGACAATTACCTGGAGCAGAGCTGCCACATATTTCCCAACGCCACACTTACCGGCGGAGTGCGCATCAAAGAATTTGCGTACGTAGGAGCGGGAGCGGTGATCGCGCCGAATCTTACGCTGGAGAAATATTGCTACGTGGGCGCAGGCGCGGTGGTGCTAGCAAATGTGCCGGAGGGCGCGCTGGCTTTCGGAGTGCCGGCGAAAGTGACCGGCGAACAGAAAAAAAGACCGAATCAGGAATACCGATGAGCATGGCCGAAAGCGTGAGGGCGGAAATTGGAACGAACGCACCAGCGTTTGAGAAGTTGCTGCCGATTGTGGATCCGGAAGGGGTGCCGGGTGAAGAGTTTCTGGAAGACGTGCGCAGGATTTTAGCGAGCAAGCAACTTACGAATGGAGTTTACGCCCGTAGATTTGAAGAAGCGGCGGCGGCCTATTTGGGCGTCGACCATTGCGTAGCGGTTTCGAGCTGCACGGCGGGACTGCTGCTGGTTTTAAAAGCGCTGGATTTGCGCGGAGAAGTAATCCTGCCCAGTTTCACGTTTCACGCCACGGCGCATGCGGTGGCGTGGAACGGGTTGCAACCAGTGTTTGCGGACTGTGATGCCCAGACATTTTGCCTCGATCCGGAAGCGGTACGGGCGCAAGTTTCGCAAAGAACGGCGGCGATTCTGGCGGTGCATTTGTTCGGAAATCCGGCGGCGGTGAAAGAGCTGGAGAAAATATCCGAAGAATTGGAAATTCCACTGGTGTTTGATGCGGCGCATGCGTTCGGGAGCCGCGATAACGGAACGCACGTAGGAGGATTCGGGACCGCCGAAGTGTTTAGTTTTTCACCTACGAAGCTGGTGGTGGCTGGTGAAGGCGGGCTAATCGCGACCAGAGACGCGCGGCTGGCGGAGAGATTGCGGGCGGCACGGAATTACGGAGACGCGGGCAACTACAATCCGGAAATTCTGGGAGTGAACGCGCGCATGAGCGAAATGCACGCGGCGATGGCACTGCACGGGTTGCCTGGAGTGGATGAGCGGATAGCACGAAGAAACGAAATTCGATTGCGGTACGAGCAGAACCTTAAGGATGTGCCGGGAATTCGTTTTCAGCGTGTTTCGGAAGGAGCACGCTCCGCGTATAAAGATTTTTCGATCATCGTGGACGATAAAATATGTGGGCACTCACGGGATTGGCTGTTGGAACGTTTGCACCGGGAAAATATCGGAGCGCGGAAATATTTCTGGCCGCCGGTACATCGGCAAAAACTATACAGCGCGATGTGGGACGGACGGCCACTGCCAGTGACCGATCTGGTTTCGGATAGCGTGGTGAGTCTGCCGATTTATTCTTCATTGGCGGATGAGAGCGTGGACAAAGTGTGTGAAGTGATTCGGCGAGTGCAAGGATTGCAAAGGGCCATGGGGGTTGCGCAATAGATGAAATCCAAAACGTTGCGAGAAGACGAAACAAATTGTCGCGTGCTGGTATTAGGCCTGTCTCTTATACACAT
>CAXMLS010000350.1:0-8803 GCA_964194235.1 uncultured bacterium
GGCTACAGTAATAGTGCGAACCGGGGGACTCGGATCGGTATTTCCGGCGCTATCCGTGACCGTCAGGGTTACGGAATAGGTGCCCGCAGTAGAGAAAGTTACAGCTCCAGGATTTGCCAGAGAGCTATTGTTCGGCGTGCCTCCGCGGAAGACCCAGGAATAGCCGGTGATCGAACCGCTGGGCGCGGCGCCAGTGCCAGAAAATGTCACGGCTTGCCCAGGAGCAACCAAAATGTTTGCCGATGGACTGGTAATCGTTCCGGTGGGAGGAACGTCAGTCGGCGTTTTGGAAACCTGAACAAATTGTGCGATCGATGGCACGCCCGAGGTGTTTATCAAAAAGAGCATGTAGTAACCCGGAGGCGCGGTGTTTCCGTTCGGAGGACCAGTCAGCGTCAGGACGCCGCTACCTTTGGTGAAATTCAAGCCCACCATACGCTGGTCCATGTCAAAAGCGTGCGTCACTGATCCATTTTTCATGAGTACAACGGAAGCGATATTCGCGGCGTCGGGGGTCTGCACCTGAAAAGAGGTGCCGTAACCAATGACCGTCGGACTTACGCTGCTGATAGCTGGGCGCGTGGCCAAGGATCCACTGGAGGTATAAAGGTACGGCGGCTTATAGATTTCCACATGCTGTTCATAAGATCCACGATGCGGATTTCCGCCCGCCACCCAGACAGTGGCTTCAGGCAGTAACAAGGATACGGAGTGATAGAGGCGAGGGTAGACGTTTGATCCCGCCGAGGCCATGGTATTTGTTGCGGGATCGTAGAGATCGGCTTTCAGGCTGGCCGTGGTGGTGTCTTCATCGTTCAGCGAGCCGCCTAGAGTTAATACTTTGCCGTTCGGCAGCAACGTGGCGTTCATTTCAATGCGCGGCTGCGACATGGAAGGCCCGTTTACCCACACCGGAGTAGATGCCGAGAGATCGATAATCTCTGTCGTGGCCGTCGAAGGATTGCCGCCGCCGAAAATCATCACCTTCGGCGTGTATCCGTTGGCGGGCGTCAGCGGCAGCAGGACGGATGAACCGTAGGTGCGTGTACCAGAGTAGTTGGTGGTGGCAATTACTCCCGACCAGCCATTCGTGGAGGGATCAAAAGTTCTGGACTGGGTGGTAGAGCCGGAGTAGAAAACTTTGCCGCTGGGCAAGAGATGCATGCGCGGGTACAAAGGGGGAGTCCAGGGAGCTGTTGAAGGCGCGGCGAATCCGACGCCTACCTTATATATCTCAACCTGGGTATCAGTATTTCCAACCTCATTGAGGCCGGAGAAGGTCATCACTCGGCCATCGCCCAGTACGGTGCTGGTCGGATACCAACGACCGTGCGCCATGTCTTCCATGTCCGTGTATTTGCTGGTAACCGGATCGTACATCGCCGTCCGCTTCCAACCGAAAAACGGGTCGTATTGTAGATTGCCACCCATGATGAAAGGCCTGCCGTCCGGCAGAACCACCATGCCATTGCAGAACATGTCCCAGCTCTGATTTGGTCCGTTGGTGAACGTATTTGTGGAAGGGTCCCAGACGCCGACCATGAAGGTGGTCTGCACGGGATAATTTCCGGAACCGGACACTACCAAAATTTTGCCGTTCCCCATCAATGCCGTGTGGATAGGATTAATGGGCATTTGCGTTGAGAGCGTTAGCCATTTGCCGATGACGTCGGATTGGCCGAACGATGACGGAGAATGGAGCACTACTAAGGCGAGCAAGAAAACCGTGAAACTGAACAGGCGCAAGCGCGAGGCAGCATTCTCGTTTCCCGAGACCGGGAGCTTCATTCCCACCGATTCAGGTCGACTACAAGGTTTTACACACCAAAAATACATGAATTCTCCCAAATTTTGCCACTGATTCCGGCCGGGAGGGAAAGAATCGGATTCACCAGCCAGTCATCGACACGCACCTACAGGCGGAGAGGTTGCACTTGTATAACCCAGCGCAAACGCTTTAGTTTCAATCCGCGCATAATAAAGGTGCGCAATAAATTCCAACTAAGGGGAACTGGGATGCTCTTTTAGTCCCACGTCACTAGAGAAGTATATCTATCTTTTTAGATATCAGCTACATCGACATCGGGTGTGATCCGAGTAAATCCCACACGCGCCAGAACTCCATCATCTGGTCGGAACTTCCCAGCGAGACTCGCAAGTAAGTCGGCATTTGCGAAATAAGCGGCGCAAGTGCGATATTATTTTTGCTGTAGTGTTCAAATATCTCGCCCGCCGGGCGCATCAGGTTCAAGCAAACAAAGTTCGTGTGAGAATCGAGCGCCCTCAGCATGCGCGCGTTTACCTGGTTCATGAATTCCTGGCGATCGTCGACATTTCTTTTTACCGAACGCTCGAGATGTTGGCGGTCATCCAATGCGGCCAACGCCGCGAGGGCACCTGGGCGGTTCACCGCGAAGGGTAGACTGACACTCGACATTTTCATGGCCACCGGCACGGACGCGACCGCGTAACCTATGCGCGCTCCTGCCAGCCCATACGCCACGGAAAAAGTTCGTGTCACGATCACCTGCTGATTACCGCTGGGACGCTGCAAAAAAGAAACATATGCGCCCGAGCCTCCCGCATATTCGTGATAGCCCTCGTCAATCACGACATGAAAATTTACCGGTACCTTCGCCAGAAAGTCTTCCAGATCCGGACGGGTGGTCAGCGTTCCGGTCGGGCTGTTGGGGTTGCACACGTAGAGCAGACCTCCTGGTCCGGTGCTGCTGGCGTGATCGAGCATCGTTTTTAGATCATGGGCATGATCCTTGCGAAGCGGGACTTCAACAATTTCCGCGCCGATGTTTTTGCCGAATCCCGCAATCAGATCGCAAGTTGGAGTGGCGAGGATGAGTTTTTTGCCGCCGGTCAAAAACGCGGTCGCGGCCATGCGCAAGGCGTCGCTCGATCCGCATGCGAGGAGTATTTGCTCCGGCGTCACCTTGTGGTGAGCCGCCAGGGCATTTTGCAAAGTTGCTGTCTCAGGATAAAAGTTGGCCTGGCTTCCCGAGTCTTGCAGGGCGGCAATGGCTTTTTTAGAGGCACCGTAGGGATTTTCGTTGCGATCCAGGTGGATGCGGCCGTGCTGCGCGGGCTTTGCAACCCGCGGCGCTTCGTCGACGAGAGCGGCACCTGCGTTCGGCGAGGGAAGTACAGCACTTGCTGCCACTCCCAAGCCAAGTTGCTTCAACAAATTTCTGCGAGTGTGAGTCATATTCATTTTAGGGATAACAGGGATATCGCTTCGAGGTCAAGCGCCGGCAGAAACGGCTCAAATGCAGCGAAGAATCTTGCGAGCCTTACCGTAGCACATTTGCACAAAATGTTGTCGCGTCAAGTAGTTCCGACCAGGTGCAGCGATGTTCAGTTTACCGCCAACGTCAACTGTATCGGCGTCAATTGTTGCAGCGCCTGACCCGTAGTGCTTGATGCTGTGGGCGTCAAGACGATGGTGTAAGTACCCTGCGGCGTGCCCGCGTGTACCACCGGAGAAGACGTCCCGCTGCTGGCACATCCGGCGAGCCCGTACGCCGCGAGAACCAGAATCAGCAAACCGCCGCTGTAAGCAACGTGACGCTGTGACGCCTGGTTGCGCAATTTTAATTGATACAACATGGCGATTGCCGTCATGCACAGAGCCACCGTAATCAGCATCAAGTACGGAGGTAGCGACACCGGATGGTGGTTCGTGTACGGAACCATCAAGGAGCGCGCGGTGGTCGTCACTTTGACTGCAAAGGTAGCTACGTTGCCGGCCGTCACGGGGATGGGATTCGCCGTCACGGTGCACGCAGCGGCTGCGGGCACTCCAGAACACGCCATCATGACGTTTCCGGAATAGCCTGCGCCAGGTGTTAGTTGCAGATTATATGTCGCGGTTTTTCCGGCGGCGACTGAAGCTGAAAGCGCCGTAGACGGACTGGACATGGTAAATGCCGCAGCCGCAGTTCCGGTGACCGAGACACTCTGAGGAGAGCCCGATGCATCGTCGGTAATGGTGACGGTCTCGACGCGACTTCCGATGCCTAGCGGGGCGAAGCTGACGGAAATGGCGCAACTGGAACCAGACGCGATGGAAGCACCCACGCATGGGCTGCCGGAATTAACAAATTCAGAAACGTTTGCTCCAGCAAACGCCACGTTGGAAATATGCAACGCCGCAGTGCCAGAATTCGTAACGGTAATAGTGGTGGGACTGCTGGTGGTTCCTTGCGTAGCTGACACCGAGACGCCAGTGGGCGTAATGGTTACCGCCGGGGCATTCGCCGCGCCGGTGCCACTAAGTGCAACACTTTGCGGACTGCCTGAAGCGTTGTCGCCAATTTGCAAGGTAGCCTGACGCAGACCGACCGCCCCGGGGGTGAACGTTATGCCGATGATGCACGAGGAGGCTGCCGGTACGGTCGCGCCCGGGCCGGTAATCGCGCACGTGGTATTACCTGCGCGCGTGAAGTCCGCGGCATTGGCGCCAACAGTGGTAATGGCATTGATAATTAAGTTGGCGTTGCCGCTGTTGGTGACGGTGATGGAGATCGGTGCACCCGCGACACCTTGCGCGGTGTTGGGAAATGGGACGGGTCCCGCGGGAGTAATGGTTACGGCGGGTGCGGTAGCTACTGTGCCCGTACCGCTGAGCGCAGCGCTTTGCGGACTACTGGTAGCGTTGTCGGTAATCTGCAGCGTCGCCTGGCGCACGCCAGTCGAAGCCGGCGAAAATGTTACGCCGACGGTGCACGTGGCATTCGCTGCGAGGGCAGCGCCGGTGCAGGTGTTGCTGGCCGCGGCAAATTCGCTACCGTTAGCACCTCCAAAAGCAACCGCGGTGATGTTCAAGGTGGCGTTACCACTGTTTGTAATCGTCACAGTAACCGGAGCGCTGGTAACGCCGGGTGCGGTGTTTGGAAAACTGATCGTGCCAGCTGGCGTGATGGTCACAGCCGGAGTTGGCAGGGCGGTACCATTCCCGTTGAGTGCAACGGTTTGCGGGCTACCGGTAGCGTCATCCGCGATCTGCAGATCCGCTTGACGCGCCCCGGTGCCGCTGGGCGTAAACGTCACACTGATGGTGCAAGTCGCGCTTGGAGCGATTGCGGAGCAGCCGGCTGCAGCGGTCGCCGCAAAGTCACCCGGATTCGTTCCCGTTAAAGTCGCGCCAGTAACATGTAAAATTGCGGTACCGCTATTGGTAACCGTGATGGTCAGTGGTGCGCTCGTGGTGTTAACGGTAGTGTCAGGGAAGTTCAGCGGGCTCGCAGGCGTAATTCCCACGGCAGGTGCTAACGGCCCCAACGTCCAAGTCAAAATATTTTGTACGGCCGAGAGGCCACCGGTTCCACCGGTGAACCCGGCGTACGCGGTGATCGCGCCAACGGTTGTCGGAATATCGACCGGAAAACTGGTGCTGAATACCGCGTGCGTCGTGGTATCTGTGACGGTCATTGCAAGAGTGGTGCCGTTGTACGTCATGTGCGCAGCGAGAATGTCGCCGCTATGGAGATCGATTCCCGAAACAGTCATGTCTGGTCCCGGAGTGGTGGTCGTCACGCCGTTGAGGTACAAGCCGGTCATGCTGATGCTTACACCGTTGTCATATAAATCGAATTTCACAGCGACGCTCTTGGGAATTAGTGGAGTGCCGCCAATGGTCACCGGACCGTAGCCGAGTTCTCCACCTCCCTGCCCAATGGCTGCCGTGGAATTACCCTGCACAGTGAATGTGAAACCATCGGCGGTTCTGCCGGGAGTGATTTGAAAAGTGAAGTCGGTTGCGAAATTCTGCACGTTTACGGGGGTGGCGTACCAGGCACTGGAGGCTTCATTGAAATTTCCATCTGTCAGTTCCAGGACCGAGCCATTCAGCAGTGCGTTGCCAACCAGGACCAATGCTCCGGGAGTGAAACCGTTGCCGAGCTTTACTGTGTTCCCCAGGTTCTCGGTAACTGTGAAACCGTTGATTAATTTCGCGCTCTGCCCATCGGCATTGGTCACCACGACGTTGTGTCCGCCCAAGACCGCGTTGGCGCCAATCGTAAGGTTGACACTAATTTGCGTTGCAGAAACATACGTACAGGTATTGATGGTGCCGCCGAAATCTACGTCGAAGTCGCAGGTCGGTGACGGCTGGAAGTTGGTTCCGGTCAGAATTACGGTTGCATTAGCCGTATTGCGAAATTCCGCGTTGGGGTTTACACCGGTAAGGGTGGGCGGCGGTGCGGCGGTGCCGACGGCAACGGTGAATCCCGCGGTCAATTTTGCAACCTGGGTGTCCGGGTTGGTGACTGCAACATCGCGAGCGCCGACTGTGGCGCTGGCAAGGATGTCGACATTGCCCGTCATTTGAGTGGGTGAATTAAATATGCAGGAGTTAACGCTTATACGAGCGCCAAAACTGCAAGTCGCGCCGCTAACAAAATTTGTCCCGGTAAGAACCACGGTCAAATTGGTCTTGCCCTGTGCGCCCGAATTGGGATTAACCGCAGTCAGCGTTGGGGCTGGCAAGATCGGGTGTACCACAATGGTTCGGGTCGCGGGGCTTGGACTAGTAATGCCATTGCTGTCCGTGACTGTGAGTACTGCGGTGTAGGTTCCTATGTTGTTGAATGTAACCGCGGGGGGATTTTGTGCCTGGCTTGTTGCTGGTAACCCTCCACGGATAGACCACGAATATCCGGTGATTGTTGCCGAACCGGATGGCGTGCCAGCGCCCGCGAATGTTACGGATCCTGCGGGGGCAATCGACTGGTCGGCAGCCGGCAACGTAATGGTAGCCGTCGGGGGAATATCCGTCGGGGCCTTGGATATCTGCACGAATTTTGCAATCGAAGGCACGCCGGTGGTGTTCATCAAGAAAAGCATGTAGTAGCCCGGGGGCGCGATGTTGCCGTTAGGCGGGCCAGTTAAATTCAACACACCGCTTCCCGCGGTGAAGGTTAAACCAACCAGGCGTTGCTCCATGTCGAATGCGTGAGTCACAGAACCATTTTTCATCAGCACCACGGAAGCGATATTGGCCGCGTCCGGTGTTGAGACCTGAAAGGATGTGCCATAGCCAATTACGCCCGGAGTTACAGACGTAATCGTGGGGCGTGTAGCCGGCGTGCCGTTCGCATTGAAAAGATACGGCGGCGAATAAATCTCCATGCTGGGTTCGTACGTACCACGCTGCGGATTTCCGCCCGAAACCCATACGGTGCCGTCGGGCAGGAGCAACGATACGGAGTGATACAAACGAGGAACGGCATTGGCGCCCGCCGAGCCCATGGTATTGGTCACGGAATCGTAAAGATCGGCATTCAAGCTGGCGGTGGCGGTGTCTTCATCATTGAGCGAGCCGCCCACGGTCAAGACTTTGCCGTTCGGCAGCAAGGTCGCGTTCATCTCAATGCGCGGCTTGGACATCGGTGGCCCGTACACCCACGCTGGAGTCGTGGCTGAAAGATCGATAATTTCCGTGGTGGCCGTAGAGGGATTTCCCCCGCCAAAAATTATGACCTTCGGCGCGTAATTATTGGCGGGCGTCAGTGGCAGCAATGCCGAGGATCCATAGGTGCGGCCGCCGCCATAATTCGTTGTGGCAATAACCCCTGACCACAGATTCGACGCAGGATCGAAGGTACGCGATTGCGTTGTCGAACCGGAATAAAAAACTTTTCCATTTGGCAAAAGATGAAGACGCGGATACAGAGGGGGCGTCCAAGACGGACCAATCGGCGCACCCCAGCCGGCTCCCACGGTGTAAATCTCGACTTGAGTATTTGTATTACCAATTTCATCCAAACCAGAAAACGTCATGACGCGGCCATCGCCGAGCAGCGTGGTCGTTGGATACCAGCGCCCGTGAGCCATATCCTCCATGTCCACGAATTTCCCAGTTGCCGGATCGTACGCCGACGTGCGCTGCCACCCGTGAAAGGGATCGTATTGTAAGTTGCCGCCCGCGATGAACGGGCGGCCATCCGGCAATACGATCATGCCGTTGCAAAACATGTCCCAGGTGATCGGTTGTGTTGTTACCGTGTCGGCTATGGGATCGAAAACTCCTGCGCTGAACGACATCTGCGCTGGATCATTTCCCGAACCGGAAACCACTAGAATTTTTCCGTTAGCCATCAACGCGGTGTGCACCGGGTTGATGGGCATCAGCGTGGGTAACGTTTGCCATGTGCCTTGCACGTTCGCCTGCGCGTGCGCCGCGGGCGCGTGCAGCAACAGCGTCATAGCCGCGATCAATGCGGCGATCATCAGAACGCGACGTCGCGAGCTAATGTCGAGGGTCTCTAATTGGAGAAATTTCTCGTGCCGCGACACTATGCTCTTGTCGTGAGCCTTGCGGCCTGGGTGATGCATTGCAAATCCTCCTGGTTTAAAACACTGCGGCGACGATCTCCAATTTGCGTAAATACAGCAGAACCTAATTGCTTCGATTTGGTTGCGGACTCAGTCTCTTGATTTCGAAACGCACAGCATTCGGTGTCGCCGCGTGCGTCCCCGGCAATGGAGTTGGTGATAAGACCGGATGAGTCGCCAATAAGCATTGCCACGGTGCGAAAACTATTTACTCAAGTTCCATTCGGCAGGCGAGCTAAGGCCTTGAATCAATAGGTGTTGTAGTGCGAAATACGGGCATTTCTGCAACGGCTCGCTCCCCGACCACACCAGCATACATGCCCCGCACACACCACCAATCGACAATGATAGCGAGAGTTTACATGCAGCACAACAGCACGGTCGCCGTTATCTGCAACCCAATTTTGTGACCGGTCGAGCAAGCCCGCAATAGTACCTGTCTCTTATACACATC
>CAXMLS010000351.1:0-4044 GCA_964194235.1 uncultured bacterium
CCCGCCATGTTGTGGGTATTTTCCAGACAAATAAGCGCGGTTTGCGAATCGTAGTAAATGCGCGGGCGAATGACCGCTTCAATCTGTTCCCACGAAAGAATTCCGTCTACCCCGCGAGCGACCCTGGGCATGCAACCTGCGATCGCCGACATGGACGCCAGTTCATACAGATTTACGTGGCTGCGCTCGTCGCAGACTATTTCGTCGCCGTGATGCGTCCAGATCTTGATGGCAATGAGATTGCCCATGCATCCGGTGGGAACAAATAACGCTGCGTCTTTGCCGAAAATTTCGGCAGCCTGCCGTTCGAGGCGATTGACGGTGGGATCTTCGCCGTAAACATCGTCCCCGACTTCCGCTTCCGCCATGGCGCGGCGCATTTCGATAGTCGGCCGCGTGACCGTGTCGCTGCGAAGATCAACGACGTTTTCGGGCGGCATGGAACCTCGCGAATTCCTGGCCATTACTGGATCTGTTTCCGTGGCGCTCACAGTCAAAACCTCGCGGCGTTAGTGTTGGACAGTTGGGATGTTTTAAGCAAGCCTACGGATTTTCTCTTCATCGCAGCAATTCGACAAAGACTTCATTGGAGACATTCAACCGCGATGGCGAAAGGCGAACCACGCTGCCATTCCACTCCAGTAGGCCGGAAGTAGCCAGCGGATCGAATCGCGATGTCAGAGTAACGGCGTAATCTCTTTCGATACGCGCGACGTCGATGCCATCCAGTTGCCGCAAACCCAGAAACAATTCTTCTTCGAGCGCTGCTTTCGGAGTCAACGTTTCCAACTGTTCCACGGGCAAGCGGCCGCCTTGCAAAACGTCAACGTACTGGGCGGCATCATGAGCATTCGCCCAGCGTTGCGTTCCGGAAAAAGAATGCGCTCCTGCGCCAAAACCGAGATAAGGTTCGCGGCGCCAATATTTCAAGTTGTGGCGGGACTCGTAACCGAGTTTAGCCCAATTGGAAATTTCGTAATGGTGATAGCCCGCGGCGCTCAAGCATTTTTGCGCGGTTTCGTAAAATTCGGCCATCTCGTCTTCCGCCGGTACGGACCCGGCGCTGTAACGTATGCCGCCTTTCAGCAATTCGCTGCCAAGGCGGCTTTTTTCGTCAACCTCCAGGATGTAGACGGACACATGTTCGGGAGCGAGCGCAACGAGTTGGTCCAAAGAGTCGCGCCAACTTTCGCGCGTTTGGAAAGGCAATCCAGCGATGAGATCGAAACCGACGCTTGCGATTCCGGCTTCGCGAAGAATCGGCACTGCGCGATAAATATCAGCGCGCCGATGCATACGACCGGACGCAACCAGCTCTTTGTCGGAAAAAGATTGCACGCCAAAGCTTACGCGATTGATTCCCGCACGGACCCAGGCGGAAGCCTTGCCGGCCTCCACGGTTTCGGGATCGGCTTCAAGCGTGACCTCGGACAAATCGCACTGAAATCGTGCGCGGATCGCATCAAGAATGCTTTGCAAATGCGCGGGATCAAGCAGACTGGGAGTTCCGCCACCAAAGTAAACCGTATCCGGACGCGCGTCTGCTACTGAGGCCGGGAGATCAATGCTGGCGGCTCCGTATAATTGCGAAAAGTTTTCAATTTCGCGGCAGACGGCACTGACGTAGGGAGCAAAGCGCGAAGACGAAACCACTCCCGTGTGAAAATTGCAGTACGTGCATTTCGTCTGGCAAAAGGGGACCTGCACGTAGATGCCGAGGCTGGCCATTTTCAGTGAAAACTTTAACACAGCGACGGTTGATCCGCAGGCCACGGAACACGCTGGCGGGCGTCGAAGATTCAGTTCCCGTCCGGAACGACCTTGACCTGGAAATGGCGATCGCGCGGGCCGTCGAATTCGCAAAAGAACACGCCCTGCCAGCGGCCTAGCGACAACTTGCCTGCTTCGATAAAGATTGTCTGGCTCGCGCCCACCATTACGGCCTTCATGTGCGCATCGGAATTTCCTTCCGCGTGCTTGTACGGTCCATCCTCGGGGATTAATCGGTCGAAAGTTCCTTCGAGGTCGCTGGCCACGTCGGGATCGGCACATTCGTTGATGGTGATGGCTGCGGTGGTGTGCGGCACGTATACGTAACAGACGCCGTTCGCCACGCGAGATTTCTCCACGGCTTGCTGGACCTGCGCGGTCACATTCACCATCTGCGTGCGTCGACTGGTTTTTAGTTTCAGGGTATGGATCGCCATCATTTCACTGGCATTTCACGAATATGCTTTCATCCGAAGAAGTCCACAGCGGGCTAGGACAGCTGAATTATAAAGTGCTGGCCAAGTTTCTTGCCGCCACATAATTTTTGTAATTCGGCAAGCGCCCCGGGGCCCCAGCGCGCGAGAAATGGCAGAAGGCACAATTCGCGGGATTGCAGTGTCTTGTGCGGATAGAGCAGGTGTTCTAAAAACGCTTCGTGGCCGGCGAGCAATCCGCTCTTCTCGTCCTGTGCGCGGCCCATTTTGCGCCGCAACTTATCAATCTGATACTCGATTTTTTTGCGCGCCGTCTCGACGGCGCCGTGCAAAGTAGGATCCAGTTTTTGTATTTGATCCTTCAGTTGATCCAGCATGCGAGCAACCTGCTTCTGATTGCGGTCGAAGTCGCGGGAAATTTGTGCGGGAACGGAAACGCGCTCCATCCTCTTACGCACTTCCTGAGAACCGGCCCAGACGTCTTCGACCTGCAACTTGTAGGTGCGCAGTAATTTTGCGGCCTTGGTGTCAACTAAAGTAAAACCCGGTCGCGGGAGAATCACCGGCATACGGTCGAGAAGATGTTCGTAAACGACTTGAGATTGCGCGAAATACGAAATTTCCGCCGATCCGGCAATATAAGCGACGGTTGGAAGTAAATAATCCTGCACCACCGCGCGGAACAGCGCGCTAGGACTGAAGTTCTGCGGATTGGTATGAATAGCGCTCAGCAATTCCGCTTTGGTCCAGGAGTTTTGACCCGCCTGAAATTTTCCGCCGTTATTACTTGTGGCGATGGCCTGCCGCGGAGCATTCTCCACGTTGTCGCTGCCGGCATGGCCCGCGCCCGCTGCGCCTGCGGAGGCGCCCATGTAGAAAAGCAGTGCGCTCTTTGCGGTGACTTTTACCTGCGCGGCGAATCCGGCAGCATCAAGTTCCTTCCCTCGCTGCAGCAACTTTTCATTTAGCACATCGCGCTCTTCGATGGCTCGCTCGTAAATCGGAGCAGCCATACGATGCAGCGCCGGATCGAGTGGGTCGAGGAGAATCAATCCTTGCGAAGCAAATAGCCGAGCGAACAGCTTTGCGAATGCGCTGCCATACGTCTCTTTGGCCCGATAACTTTCTTTCAGCAGTTGCGCGAGCAAGATGCTTCCCTGTTTGACGAGCAAGTCGGCGGCCTCGTGTGCCTGTTCCTCAACGCGCGGACCCAGAATAATCTTGCCGACGGGAAGTCCCGCCTGCGTTGCCGCTGGAGCGGGAAGCTCGAAGCGCTTTAATGCGCCATCCTGAAACCAATTGATGTGACGCACCTCATCCACATCGTGATCTTCCGTGGCCATCCAAAAAACGGGAACGGCCGGAATGCCGGAACGCGTCAGGTCGGCGGCGATCTGAATGGCGGTAAGCGCTTTGTAGAACGCGTAGGCTGGCCCGCTGAACAAACCCACCTGTTGGCCGCTGACGACCGCGACTGCGCCTTTTTCCAGTGAATCCAAATTTTCAAGAGCTGCTGGGCCCGCCCCAAATCCAGTGTTTTGTGCGCGCAGAATAGCGGCAACCTCTTTGCGGCGTGCGGCAGGAAAATCCAGTTGGCGGGCGATGCGCATGACGGAGGATATCTCGGGAGGATGAGCGTAGAACTTTTTGACGCGTGAAAAATTATCCATGTATTGCAAAAACAGCTTCGGCTGGTGCGGGAGCTTGTGGGGCGGGAGGGCGCGACAATCCATGAGCCGTTAGATGATACTTGGGCGGAAAGGTCTCATCAAACGGGAGAATTAATCCGCGTCAAGCTTGGGCCATTTCGGACTGCTCCATGCCTGTCTCTTATACACAT
>CAXMLS010000352.1:0-6665 GCA_964194235.1 uncultured bacterium
AGATGTGTATAAGAGACAGACCTAGTTGTACACAGCGGAATCACCGCTCGGAGAAGTAGAACGTTCTATGTCTGAAAGACTAAATTAATTCGTGACCCGCAAAAAAATAACCAATCTCAAACGCCGCGGTTTCTGGAGCGTCGGATCCATGACTGCAATTATTTCCGATGCTGGTTCCCAGGTCGTGACGAATGGTTCCCGGCGCGGCCTTTTTGGGATCGGTGGCGCCCATGGTGTCGCGCCACTTCACTATCGCGCCCTCCGCTTCCAGGACCAGCGCCACAATTTTCCCGGAGCTCATAAAATCGGTGAGCTCGCCAAAAAACGGCCGCTCTTTGTGCACGGCGTAAACCCCGCCCGCCTCTTCCTTGGTCAACCGCATGGTCTTGAGCGCCACAATTTTGAATCCGGCCTTATGAATGCGCGCCAGGATTTCGCCTTGTTGGCCGCTTCTCACCGCGTCCGGCTTGATGATGGCAAATGTACGTTCCAGTGGCACGAAATTCCTCCAGGTTAAGTAATGATTTGAAGCGGAATGTTTTTTATTTCAGAGCGGCAGCGACTGTCGCACCCATATCCGCTGGCGTTTCCACGCAGCGAATGCCCGCGGCGCTCATCGCCGCGTATTTATCTTTCGCCGTGCCTTGCCCGCCGCTGATGATGGCGCCTGCGTGGCCCATACGGCGTCCTGGCGGCGCGGTCTGCCCGGCGATGAACCCCACGACCGGTTTCTTCACATTTGTTTTGATCCATTGCGCCGCGCGCTCCTCGGCGTCGCCGCCGATTTCGCCGATCAGAATAATCGCGTGCGTATCGGGATCATCGTTGAAAAGTTGGATGGCGTCGAGGAACGAAGTTCCGATAATCGGGTCTCCGCCGATGCCGATGCATGTGGACTGGCCAATGCCGAGACGCGTCAGTTGATCCACGGCTTCATACGTCAGTGTCCCGCTCCGGCTGACCACTCCCACATGACCCTGCTTGTGAATTCTTCCCGGCATGATGCCGATCTTGCATTTTCCGGGAGAAATAACTCCCGGGCAGTTCGGCCCGATAAGCCGCGTTTTCTTGAAGTCCACTACCGATGCCACGCGCACCATATCCAGAACCGGGATGCCTTCCGTGATGCAGATCACCAGCGGAATTTCCTCTTCTGCTGCTTCCAGAATGGCGTCGGCGGCAAACGGCGGCGGAACAAAAATGATGGAAGCGTTCGCGCCGGTTTCCTTAACGGCGTCGTAAACGGTGTTGAATACCGGGCGTTCCAGGTGCTTGGTGCCGCCTTTTCCCGGGGTCACGCCACCCACCACTCGCGTGCCGTACTCAATCATTTGCTGCGCGTGAAAAGTGCCTTCGCGCCCCGTAAATCCCTGCACCAGCAATCGCGTTTTTTCGTCGACCAGGACGCTCATCGCGCACCCGCCGCCAGCGCCACAACCTTTTGCGCGCCATCCTTCATTCCGTCGGCGATGGTGAAATTCAATTTACTGTCTCGCAGAATTTTCTGCCCCAGCTCCACGTTGGTTCCTTCCATGCGCACGACCACCGGCACTTTCAGTTGCAGATCTTTTGCCGCGGCCACCACGCCGGTAGCCAGAACGTCGCAACGCAGAATCCCGCCGAAAATATTGATGAACACCGCCTTCACTCCCGGGTCCCCCATCAGAATGCCAAACGCATTCTTCACCTGATCCGCGGAAGCCCCGCCGCCTACATCCAGAAAGTTTGCCGGAGAGCCGCCGGCATATTTGATGATGTCCATCGTCGCCATCGCCAGCCCCGCGCCATTCACCATGCACGCCACGCTGCCGTCCAGCTTGATGTAGTTGAGGCTGTACTTCGACGCTTCGACTTCCAGCGGGTCTTCTTCATCCAGATCGCGAAGTTCGCGCAATTCCTTGTGGCGAAACAGCGCATTGTCGTCGATGGTCATCTTGGCGTCCAGCGCCACCAGTTTTCCATCGCCGGTCAGCACGCACGGATTTATTTCCAGCATGGAAGCGTCGGTATCGATGAACGCGCGATACAGCGAAAGCAGAAAAGGTACCGCGTTGTTCACCGCTTCCATCGGCAATCCCAGGCCAAACGCAATTTTGCGCGCTTGATAAGACTGCAATCCCACTACCGGTTGAATAATTTCGCGCAAAATCGCGGACGGATTGTCTTTCGCGACCTCTTCGATCTCCATGCCGCCTGCGGTGCTGCCCATGAACACGACTTTTCCCGTCGTGCGATCCACCAGCAAACCGAGATACAGCTCGCGCTTGATATCCAGCCCTTCTTCGATCAGCAGGCGCTTCACGATCCGGCCACCGGGGCCGGTCTGCGCCGTAACCAGGTTCATCCCCAGAATTTGGCTCGCGATATCCGCCGCTTCATCCGCCGAGCGCGCCAGTTTCACCCCGCCGCCCTTGCCGCGTCCGCCCGCGTGAATTTGCGCTTTTACCACCACAATGTGCGACTTCAAGCGCTGCGCGGTTCCGCGCGCTTCTTCTTTTCGATAAGCCACTTCGCCACGAGGAATTGCCACACCATAGCGCGCCAGGATGGCCTTCGCCTGATACTCATGAATCTTCATTAGTTTCCATCAGTGATAGAATTTTGCGTTCGTGGACCAGTAAAGTTTAACCGGAAGGCAGAAACGGAGCAAGGACGCCATGGAAGTTTCGCTCGTGCAACGCGTCGAAGACGGGAAAATTTTAACGCGTGCCGAAGCGGAGCAGGCCATGGAAGAAATTCTTTCCGGCACGCTGGAAACCCCCGAAATCGTACGCCTCCTTCGCGGATTGAACACCCGGCCGGTTCAAGTTCAGGAGCTTGCGGGCTTCGCCAGCGTGATGCGCCGGCACGCCGCGCCTGTCTTTGCCGATGAATCATCGCGGCCGCCTCATCTCGTCGACACCTGCGGAACTGGCGGCGACGGTTGCGACACCTTTAACATTTCCACCGCTGCTGCGATTGTCGCCGCCGCGGCAGGCGCCTGCGTCGCAAAGCACGGCAATCGAGCGGCCACCTCACGTTGCGGCTCCGCGGACGTTCTGGAAGCGCTCGGAGTGCGCGTGGACGTTTCGTTGCAACGCTGCGGTGAAGCCATTCGCGAAATTGGCCTAGGCTTTCTGTTTGCTCCCACCGCGCACGCGGCAACGCGCCACGCCGCGGCGGCGCGTAAAGAGATCGGCGTACGAACCGTGTTCAATCTTCTTGGTCCGCTGACCAATCCCGCTGGCGCGCATTCGCAAGTCGTGGGTGTCTTCTCAGCCGACGCAATCGATTTGATGGCTGCCACGCTGAACGAGCTGCGCGTGCAACGCGCTCTAGTGGTTCATGGAGCGGATGGACTCGACGAAATTTCCCTGAGCGGCGAAACCTTCGCCGCCGAAGTCCGTGATGGCCAGGTTCGCCGCTTCACTCTGACTCCGGAAGATTTTGGCCTCACTCGCGCGCCGCTGGAAACGTTGCGTGGCGGCAACGCGCCGCGGAACGCTGCCTTCATCCGCGAAGTCTTGGACGGAAAACCCGGCCCGCACCGCGATGTCACCTTGATCAACGCCGCCGCCGCCCTGGTAGTCTCCGGAATCGCCGCTGATTTTCGCGACGCTGCAAAAATCGCAGCCCAGGCGACCTCCTCCGGCGGCGCAAAAAACAAACTCGCTTCACTGGTAGCATTCACCAATTAGTTTTTTTGTCGCGGCAAAGACCACCGTGTGTCTGCTTACAGCGACAAAAAATTCTTAAGCAGTTGTTTCCCGGATTCCGTCAGCACCGACTCCGGATGGAATTGCACTCCTTCAATTTTATGCCGTCGGTGACGCAGTCCCATGATGATGCCGTCATCCGTTTCCGCGCTGATAATCAATTCCCGTGGCAAACTTTTGCGCTCCACGATTAACGAGTGGTACCGCGTCGCCGTAAAAGGCTCTGCAAGCTTACGAAATACGCCTTTGCCGTCGTGATGAATTTCGCTGGTCTTCCCATGGAAAAGTTTCGGCGCGCGCTTTATTTTTCCCCCAAACGCCGCGCCAATCGCTTGATGCCCCAGGCAAACGCCGAGAATCGGAAATTTTCCCGCAAGCCGCTCGATTAACTCCACCGAGATTCCCGCTTCCTGTGGCGTGCAGGGGCCGGGCGAAATCACGATGCGCTCGGGCTTGCGCCGCGCAATCTCTTCCACGGTGATTCTATCGTTGCGATGCACCTCCACCTCGCACCCCAGTTCGCCCAGATACTGCGCCAGGTTGTAGGTGAACGAATCGTAGTTGTCGAGTAACAGAATCACGTCAGCTTCTACTCCGGCTTCTCCGCGTTCTTCGCGCTCTGAGTTTGGCACCCATTTCATTTCCATTGCGATGCGCCGCTTCCAGCGCACTCACCAATGCCCGCGACTTATTCAGCGTCTCCTGATACTCCCCGATGGGCGTGGAGTCCGCAACAATTCCGCCGCCAGCCTGCACGTGCGCAACTCCGTTCTTGATGACCATCGTCCGCAGCGCGATGCACGAATCGAGGTTCCCCGCGAAATCCAGGTACAGCACGCCGCCGGCATAAATTCCCCGCCGCGTTCTTTCCAACTCCTCGATAATCTCCATCGCCCGCACTTTCGGCGCGCCCGACACCGTGCCCGCCGGAAAACAGGCCATCAACGCATCGAAACAATCCACGTCCTCGCGCAAGCGCCCGTGCAAACTCGACACCAGGTGCATCACGTGCGAGAACCGTTCCACCGACATAAGCTGTTCCACTTTCACGCTGCCGTATTCACACACGCGTCCCAGATCATTGCGCCCCAGGTCCACCAGCATCACGTGTTCCGCGCGTTCTTTTTCACTCGCCAGCATCTGCTTTTCGAAACGCTGATCCTCGGCTTCGTCTTTGCCGCGCGGCAGCGTCCCGGCGATGGGCCGGTAAAATACGTCGCGCCCCTGCACCTTCACCAGCATTTCCGGCGAGCTTCCCACCACCGCCACATCGTTCATTTGAAGATAAAAAAGATACGGTGAAGGATTCAGCGCCCGCAGCTCGCGGTAAATCTCGAAGGGTTCCGCCTGCACTTTCGCGGAGAACCGCTGGCTGATGACCACCTGAAAAATATCTCCTGCGCGAATGTACGCCTTGGCTTTTCGAACCGCGGCAAGATATTCGGGCTTGCGAAAATTTGACGTGACCTTCAGTGGACGAGATTTTTTCTTGCTGGTCTTGCGCGGCAATTCCGCCGCGGCTGGCTGCTGTAATAAAGCACGCGTGCGTTTTATTTCCCGAATGGCGGAGTTATATTTTGCCCGCAACGTGCCCGGCCCTTCGGTAAACACATTTCGCACTACCCACAAGCGGTGCTGCACGTGATCGAAGGCCAATATCCCGTGATAAAACATCAGCACCGCGTCATAGAGCCCGATTTCATCCTGTAATTTCTTTGGCAACCGCTCGATCAGCCGCACCATGTCGTAGCTGAAATAGCCAATCGCGCCCGCGACCAGCGGCGGCAGCCCCGGCAACCGCACCGGCCGGAATTTTTCCATTCGTTTGCGCAGGAAACTGACCGGATCGCGCTCTTCCCACACCAGCCGATTGCGGCTCTCCAGCACGCATGCTCCGTTCGCATAGCGAAATACTTCTTCGGGATGCGCTCCGGCAAACGTGTACCGCGCAATTTTCTCGCCGCCCTCCACGCTCTCCAGCAGAAACGAGTACCGCGCCCCCTGTGCGATCCGCAAGTACGCGCTCACCGGCGTCAGCAAATCCGCGGAGAACACCTCGTACACCGGCACGAGGTTCCCTTGCTTCGCTAGCCGTGAAAATTCGCGGAAATCCGGTTGAATCATGCGCGGCTCCGGCGATTTATCGTGTCTCGCGATTCTTCGCTGCGCAACGCTTTAACCACCGCACTCCGCATCGCCGCTTCGGGAGCCGCCTTCCCCGTCCACATTTCCCATTGCGCAACTCCCTGCGCCAAAAACATCTCCACGCCTGAGACTGTGGCAATCCCTTTTTTTGCGGCGATCTTCAACAACTCGGTCTGTTGCGGCCGGTAAATTAAGTCCATCACGATGCGACAGTGTAACTCGCGCGCCGAAAGCGGCGAAATCCCGCTGCCCGGATGCATACCCACCGGCGTCGCATTGATGACCGCGTCAAAAGATTCGCTGCGCAGTGCACGTCGTGTAATAAATTCGCCGTTCACCGCGCGCGCCAGACTTCTGCCCAATTTTTCACGCCGCGCACAAATCACGACGCTCGCGCACGCCCGCGCCAGCGCGAAAGCAGCGGCTCTCGCTGCGCCGCCAGCTCCAAAAATCGCCACGCGACTCCCAGGCAGTGAAAGTTTTTTCTCCAGCGCGCGGAGCACGCCAACATAGTCCGTATTGCAGCCATACAGTGAACCATCTCGCCGCACCACCACCGTGTTCACCGCGCCAATCTCCGCGGCCAGCGGATGGCATTCTTTCAAATGCTTCAGAATCGCTTGTTTGTGCGGAAGAGTGACGCTGAACCCGAGAATCCCCAGCGGCGCGATCGCCCCAAGGAAATCCGCCAGCTTATGAACCAGAAAAGGTAAATAAACCGCGTCCACATCACGGGCCATGAATCCCGTATTGTGCAGAAGCGGCGAAAGAGAATGTCCCACCGGGTCGCCAATTACTCCATATATGCTGTCTCTTATACACATC
>CAXMLS010000353.1:0-2644 GCA_964194235.1 uncultured bacterium
ATTCAGGGCGGCATGATCGACGACTTCATCAATCGCAAGCACGGCAAAACCAAAGTCAGCTACGAACTGCCTCAGCTTCAGGACATATTGGAAGAGACCTATGGCGTGATCCTGTATCAGGAACAGGTCATGCAGATTGCCAATCGCCTGGCGACTTTTTCTCTTGGAGAAGCCGACATTCTCCGGCGCGCCATGGGCAAAAAGAAAAAAGAAGAAATGGCCGCGCAGCGGGCCAAGTTCATGGCGGGGTGTGCGGCAAATAAACTTCCCGATAAAAAGGCCGATCGCATCTTTAATTTGATGGAAGAATTTGCCGGCTATGGCTTCAACAAATCGCATTCCTGCGCGTACGCGCTGCTCGCGTACCAGACTGCCTACCTGAAAGTTCACTACCCGGTGGAATTTATGGCCGCGCTTCTCACCTCGGACGCCGGCAATACCGATAAAACCGTGAAGTACATCAATGAAGCACGCGGCATGAGCATCTCCATCCTTCCTCCCGATGTGAACGAGAGCGACCTCTATTTCACGCCCGTCAATGAAGCTATCCGCTTCGGACTCGCCGCCATCAAAAACGTGGGAGAAAATACCGCCAAAGCCATCCGCGAATCCCGCGTGGCTGAGGGCGAGTTCCGCTCGCTCTACGCTTTCTGCGAACGGATCGAGCCACGCTTCCTGAACAAGCGCGTCTTTGAAAGTTTGATCAAGTCCGGCGCGATGGATTCGCTTGGCCCGCGCGAAGGTATGCTCTCCAGCGTCGATGACGCCGTGAATGCTTTGCAGCGCGCGTCGCGATCGCGTGAATCCGGCCAGCACGGCTTGTTCGGCACGGCGGCCGCTCCCGCTCAAATTTTATTCGAGCTACGCGAAGCTGCGCCGTGGAGCGAAGAAGAACGCTTGGCCAGCGAGTACGCCATGCTCGGCTTCTATGTCTCTGGCCATCCGCTCGCGCGCTTCTCTTCGCGTTTGCAGGAATTAAAAGCATTGACGCTCGATCAGGTCGAAGGCCAGCGCAATGGCAAAGACATCGCCGTCGCCGCGCTGATCGTTGGCGTAAAACCCATGCGTTCCAGGAAGGGCGCACGCTGGGCCATCTTTACTTTGCAGGACATGACCGGCGTTCAGGAAATGCTGGCCTTTCCCGAAGCCTTTACGCGTCTAGAAGCGTTGTTGAAGCCCGGCACGCCGCTCTTGCTTAAAGCCCGTGTGCAAATTGAAGAAGCCGGCACACGCTTGTCGCTTCAGGAAGCCCGCCGTCTGGAAGACGTAACCGACCGCGCTGTGCCTGCGGAGTTTCGTGTTCGTCTTGAAGTCGCGTCCATCAATCAGGAATCTTTGGATCGCCTCGAGACGCTTTTCGGCAATTTCCCCGGCCAGTGCGCCGTGGTATTTGAGCTGCGCTCTCCGGATGGTTCTGTGGCACTACTGCAAGCGCAGCAGCGCGTGAGGTCCAATCCCGAACTCGCGGAAGCCGTGCGGCAAATTTGTGGTGATCGTGCTGTTGAAATGGTGAACGCATGAGCGCCAAAGACAAAGACAAAGAAAAAGACAAGAACAAAAACAAATTCAAGCCGTCGCCCGGCGACCGCCAGAAAGAAATCGATCGGCTGGAGAAAGACGTTGAAGACCTGCGCCAGCTTGCAGGCGACAAAGCTGCCGATGCCGAATTCGAACGTGTCAGCGGGCAGGTTGCGGAATTGCGCCGCGAGTTTTACACCCACCTCGGCCCGTGGCAGCGCGCGCAAATCGCCCGCCATCAGAATCGCCCTTATACGCTGGATATCATCGCCGCGCTATTCACCAACTTCATCGAACTTCACGGCGACCGCAATTTCGGCGACGATAAAGCCCTGGTCACCGGCCTCGCAAAATTCCACGGACGACCCGTCGCGGTCATCGGCCACCAGAAAGGCCGCGACACCAAGCAGCGTGTGCAGAGAAACTTTGGACAGCCCAAGCCCGAAGGCTACCGCAAAGCCCTCCGTGTCATGCAGCTCGCTGCAAAATTCTGCCGCCCCGTTTTAACTTTTATCGACACTCCCGGCGCGTACCCCGGCATTGACGCCGAAGAACGCGGCCAGGCCGAAGCCATCGCCCGCAATCTTCGCGAAATGGCGCGCCTGCCCGTCCCCATCATCGCCACCGTCACTGGCGAAGGCGGTTCCGGCGGTGCTTTGGCCATTGCTGTCGGCGACCGCGTGAATATCTTTGAGAACAGTTTTTATTCCGTGATTTCGCCGGAAGGCTGCGCCGCCATCATGTGGCGCGATTCCAGCAAAGCGGAAACTGCGGCCATCGCGCTCAAAATCACTTCCAACGACCTCAAGGAGTTGGGCATCATCGACGAAATTATTCCCGAGCCGGAAGGTGGCGCGCACACCGATCCCGAGGCTGCGGCGCTTTCGCTGGATAACGTTCTGGATCGCCAACTCACCATGCTTACCCAGCAGCCGCAAAGGGAACTGCTCGCCGAACGCTACGAGAAATTTCGCCGCATGGGCCAGTTCTTCGACCTCGGCGGTTAACGCCTGTGGTAGTCCCCGGGCAAGCCCGGGTGGCTGTTTCGCAACTCTCTGAATACTAAGGTTGTTGGCTTCGGTCCCCCGTTCTACTCTAACTAAGTCCTGTCTCTTATACACATCTC
>CAXMLS010000354.1:0-3703 GCA_964194235.1 uncultured bacterium
GATGTGTATAAGAGACAGGATCGGAATTTACCTACTGGCGAATTTTTCCATTGGCGCTGCTTGGCGGATGGCTCGGCGTTTTGTTTATGATTCCGCTTCGGCGCCAGCTGATCGTTAAAGAACACGGCAATCTGACTTTTCCGGAAGGCACGGCGTGCGCGGATGTTCTGGTCGCGGGCGAACGCGGCGGCTCCTTTGCCGGACGCGTTTTCTGGGGCCTGGGCCTCGGTGGGATTTATACCTTATTGATGAACACTGTTCAGGCCTGGCCATCACAACCTGAACATCGCCCAAACTGGTTTCCCGGAGCGTCTTTTCGCGCGGCAATCACTTCCGAATATTTGGGCGTCGGTTACATCATCGGGCCGAAAGTTTCCGGCATTCTGTTCGCGGGCGGCATCGTTTCCTGGCTGCTGATCATGCCCGCGATCAAGTTTTTCGGTCAGCTCGCCGGCGACACGCCGATTTATCCCGCTACGATTCCAATCCCGCTGATGACTCCGGATCAATTGTGGGGAAGTTATATTCGGCCGATGGGTGCTGGCGCCGTGGCTGCGGCCGGATTGATTACTTTGCTGCGCACGATTCCCACCATCGTTTCGGCGCTGCGGTCCGGGCTGAAAGATTTGCGCGCGGAAGGCGGCGCTTCCGCGGGTTCGGAGCGCACCGATAAAGACTTGCCGATCATCTCGGTGGTCGTGGGCTCGGCGGTGATCGTGGCGATGATGTGGGTGTTGCTTACTTTCCGGCCTATCCCGGGAGCGCAGACGCTCTGGTACCAGAATATTTTTGCCGCGGTGTTCGTGGTGGTTTTCGGGTTTTTGTTTGTAACCGTGGCCTCGCGCATCAGTGGATTGCTGGGAAATTCTTCCAACCCAATCAGCGGCATGACCATCGCAACGCTGATGGCCACGTGCGCGGTGTTTCTGGTGTCCGGGTGGACCGCGCCAAACTACGCGGTGCTCGCGCTGACCATCGGCGGCGTGGTTTGCATCGCGTCGGCAATCGCCGGCGCTACTTCGCAGGATTTGAAGACCGGATATCTTGTTGGTGCAACTCCGGCATGGCAGCAATTCGGCTTGCTGGTTGGCGTAACCGTTTCCACGATTGCCGTAGGCGGAACGTTGACGTTAATGGATCGCGGGCTGCAAAAATATAATCCCATCGAAATCCCGCTGAATATTTCCTCGCTGCCGTCCGGTGTGCGCGTGGAGCAGAACAGCTACACGTATCAGGGGAAAAATTATGTGCTGGTGAACGCGATTGGCTCGCACGAAATTCCCGACGGCGAATATCTTTACGACGACGCCACGCACCAGATTCAGGTGCAGTGGGTGCATGGCATCGGCAGCGACCAGGCGGCCGCGCCCCAGGCGAAATTAATGGCCACGGTGATCAGCGGCATTTTGAATCAGCGCCTGCCGTGGAGGCTGGTGCTGATGGGCGTGGCGTTGGTGATTGCGGTCGAAATTCTCGGCGTGCGGTCGCTGGCGTTCGCGGTAGGTTCGTACCTGTCCATCGCCACAACTGCCGCCATGTTCGCGGGCGGGCTGGTGCGATGGGCCGTAGAACGCGGCACGAAAGAGGCCCAAACGGACAGCGAGGCCAGTCCGGGCGCGCTTTATTCCAGCGGGCTTATCGCCGCGGGCGGCGTCTTTGGACTACTCGCGATCATCATCAATATTTTGCAGGATCCGCAGATTGCCACGCGAGTGCCGGGATGGTTCGCGGCAATTTTACGATTGCCGTGGCGGCCGGATTTATTCGCATTTGGGCCAAGATTATTCGGATCGGTGACGCACAGCAATTTGACCGGAATTGTGATGTTCGTGCTTTTGGCGGGAACGTTATTTTATTTTGCGAAAAAGAAACTCGACTGATGTACTGCGTGTAATGTTTCGTCGCGGTACACAGCACTAACGACTGTAGAACACTCGCTTTGACGCCATAACCGCCGGGCCGTACACTGCGTTTATGGCCAAGTCTTTCAGCGCGCGCCGCATGAATTTCGATTGGCGCGGCTTCATCACGCCGGGCGTTAAATTATTGGTGCTGATTTGTTCCGGCGTTTTTCTGGTACAGACGCTGGCGGACATTCTTCTAGGCCCGGCACGCGCGTACCACCTTATCACCCTCAACTTTGGCTTGATTCCCGATGCGGTGATTCATGGCCTGCGCATCTGGCAACCGTTCACATACATGTTTCTGCACGGCGGTCTTTTCCACCTGCTGATCAACATGCTGCTGCTGTGGATGTTCGGACGCGAACTGGAACAGGTGTGGGGCAAGCGGCGTTTCCTGAATTATTTTTTCTTGTGCGGCGTGGGCGCGGGACTTATTGAAGTGACCATCAAGATGGTGCCCATTCTCATGGGCAGGCAGGGGTCGCTGGTTCCGACCATTGGGGCGTCTGGCGCGATTTTCGGAATATTGATCGCGAATGCGATTCTATTTCCCGACCGGCGGATCTGGCTGATTCCTCTTCCGGTGACCATACCGATGCGGCCGTACGTGGCGGTAATGGCCGCGATAGAATTTTTCAGCACCCTGAGTTCCGGCGGCGATGGCGTGAGCCATCTGTGCCACCTCGGCGGCATGCTGGTCGGCTACATTTATTTGCGTCGCGGGTCTTTTCTTTACAATGTGCGGAACAGCGTCAGTGATTGGAAAGTACAGCGAAACAAGAAAAAATTTGAAGTGTTCATGAACAAGCACAAGGACGAGCCGCCCTCGCGGCCAGATCGCTGGGTCAACTAGCTCTTCGGCACTTCGCCTAGGATTCCCCGCCAATTACGTGGAATTTCATGAAGTTCGTGGTGCCGCGGATGCCCATGGGTGTGCCCGCCACGATGCCGATCACGTCGCCCTTGCGCACTAATTTTTCTTCCAACAAACGTTTTTCAGAAATTGCCGCGAGGCTGTCGATTTTGTGCGGATCCGTAATTTCCGCGGGCTTCACGCCCCAGATTAACGCCATGCGGCGGCGCGTGTGAGCTTCGGGAGAGAAGGCGATAATCGGCACCAGCGGGCGGTAGCGTGAAACCAGCCGCGCCGTAAAACCGCTGTGCGTAAAAACCGCGATTAGTTTCATGTGCAACTCGCGCGAAGCATGGCAGACCAGTTCGGCAACGGTTTCCGCGACCTTGAGCTGTTCCTGCATGGAAGGCCGCGGAAATTCGCTGATGCTTTTTTCCGCTTCCTCAATAATGCGCGACATCATCTGCACGGTTTCCACCGGATATTTGCCGGAAGCCGTTTCTGCGCTGAGCATCACGGCGTCCGAGCCGTCAAATATGGCGTTGGCAACGTCGGAAGCTTCCGCGCGCGTGGGACGCGGATTTTCCGTCATGGATTCGAGCATTTGCGTGGCGGTGATGACCGGGCGGCGAAATTCGCGCGCTTTGGCGATGATGGTTTTTTGCACCACGGGCACGCGTTCGGGCCGCATTTCCACGCCCAGATCGCCGCGCGCAACCATGACGCCATCAGCGACACGCAAAATAGCGTCCAAGTTCTCGATAGCTTCCGGTTTTTCCAGCTTGGCGATTACCGGCGTGTCTTTGCCGGCCTTGCGGATCAAAGCTTTGGCCTGCAAAACATCTTTCGGGCGGCGTACAAAACTGACCGCGATGTAATCGGCGTCGTGCTTCAGCGCGAAAATTAAATCTTTTTTGTCCTTAGGAGTGAGGGCGGGCACTCGCAA
>CAXMLS010000355.1:0-2026 GCA_964194235.1 uncultured bacterium
CAGTTTCCGTACATGGAGCAGCGGCGCGGTATTCCGGACGCGCCGAAGGTGCTGACCGCCACGGTCGCGGCCGCAGTCGATACCGCCGGGAAGGTGGCTCCGGAGCTGCCGTTACTTGCCGGCGGTAAATCCCTGGGCGGAAGAATGACTTCGTCAGCGGCGGCGGAACGATTATTGGGTGGCGTGCGCGGGATCGTCTTATTTGGATTTCCGCTGCATCCGCCGAATCGTCCCGGGATAAAGCGCGCCGAGCACCTGAAAAAAGTGAAATTGCCGATGCTCTTTCTTCAGGGCACTCGCGATGCGCTCGCCGATTTGACCCTGTTACGTCCCATCTGCGATGCGCTGGGTTCACTGGCGACGCTGCACATCGTCGAAGGCGCGGACCACTCGTTCCATGTGCTGAAGCGATCGGGTAAGACGGACGCTGCGGTGGTGACAGAATTGGCGCAAACGGTGGCGTCGTGGCCGCCCGTGCGTCAGAGTAATCAGGCAACGTTGTAACGACGACGGGAGAAATACCAATGAAATTCACGAAACGCTATGGGCTGCAAACGGCTCTCGCGGTGGCTATATTTGCCGCCGGGGTCGTTGCCGGTTCTCTGCAGGCCGGCAACGTGGCCGCGCAGAATAAATTTGGCCAGCCGAAAACCGTTCTGCACGTGGTGGTTTATAAATTTAAGGACACTGCGTCGGAAAATGACCAGCAACACGCGCTTGCGGGGATTAAGGATTTGGCAAGGAAGGTTCCAGGCATAAAAAATATCTGGCTGAAGACGCAACGCAACCAGATCAAGGATTTCAGCGGGGTGTATGCGATCGAGTTTGCCAGCGCGGAAGCCGCTGCCGATTACGCCGAGAGCCCGGCGCATGAGGCATGGTCGAAAGAGTGGCAGAACCTGCGCGAAAACAGTTTATCTTTCCAGATTTCCAATCCGTAATTAAAACACTTTGGTCATTCAAGGAGCTGGAACACAAATAAGTGGCAGCTGCATGTGTACGCGATGAGTTCGTCTTCGACAAAACTTTTGCGCAATCACGTTTGCCTTTCCCGCGAAATCATATTTATTAATTTATCTGATTAATTCATTACCTTTGACACTACGCCGGATCGGCGTCAGCATTCGCGCAACAGACCATTTTGGCTTTTTGCAGCTTTTGCAATGGTGCGGACAAAGGATGAATCGTTGAGATCACTCATGCGTTGTTGTCCTTGTAGCTAGACCTCCCTTACTTGTACGTGCGGTGAGTCGCGTCGAGGCGACCACCGCGACGGATGGATGAAAAAAGCTGCTGAAAAGCGGCCAGGGGATGGGTGTCTCAAAATTTTGATTACGAGGTGAAAGGAAAATGAAGAATTTGCGGTTTCTCTCAGTATTGCTTGCGCTGTTTTTTCTTGGGATTTCCGCACACGCGCAAACGTATCGCGGGGCCATCAACGGGACCGTTGAAGATCCGAGCGGCGCGGAAGTCCCGGGCGTAGACGTTAAAGCTACAGACAAAGCCACGGAGATCACGCATTCCACGGTTACCACCAGCGACGGGCAGTTTGCATTTCAGGATCTTACCGTCGGCACGTATCTTGTCACGGTGTCCGCGACGGGCTTTCCAATACTGACGGTGGACAATGTTGCGGTCACGCAAGGCTCCATGTACACCTTGCCGGTGAAGCTGACGATTACGCAGCAAGCTACGACTGTGGAGGTGTCCGCGGCAGCTCTTTCGCTGGACACTACGACGGAAACGCAGACCACCACGGTCGCGGCGGAGCAGCTTCAAGACATGCCTCTGAACGGGCGTGACTTCACGCAATTAATTTCCGTCACTCCGGGTTTTGGCGGTTATTCGGCCGGCGGATACGGTTCGTTGAATGGCACGCGCGCCAACCAGGTGAATTGGCAGATCGACGGAGTGGACAACAACGACTTGTGGCATAACATTCCGGCCGTCAATCAGGGCGGCGTTTCCGGCATCGCCGGCATCGTGCTCCCGATTGATGCGGTGGATCAGTTCACGGTGCAAACAC
>CAXMLS010000356.1:0-14818 GCA_964194235.1 uncultured bacterium
CTTTTCATGCGCCGGTCATACGTGCGGTACCGGGCCTGCGGCTTGCAGCAATCCTGCAACGAAGCGGAAACGAAGCAGCAGCGCAATATCCGGACGTGCGCATCGTCCGCACCGTCTCGGAACTTTTAGCCATTCGCGAAATCCGGCTGGTGGTGATTGCCACACCAAACGAAACGCACGCGTCGTTCGCACGTGAGTGTCTCGCGGCGGGACGGGATGTAGTGGTCGACAAGCCGTTCGGCACTACATTTCAAGAAGCGCAAGAGCTTGTTGACTTCGCCAAAATATCCGGAAGGCTGATTACCGTGTATCAGAACCGGAGGTATGACGGCGATTTTCAAGCGATACGGCAAATCGTTTCGGAAGGAGTTCTGGGACGCGTCGTACGGTTCGAAACGAATTACGACCGCTTCCGTCCGGAACTGAAACGCGGGGCATGGCGAGAGCGTGCAGCTCCGGGCAGCGGAATACTGTTCGATCTGGGGCCACATCTGATTGACCATGCGCTGGTACTTTTTGGCGTGCCGCAGGCGGTGACCGCGGATGTACGGCGCGAGCGCGATGCCGCATTGGCCGACGATGCGTTCGATGTGATGTTGCATTATCCGGGAGGTATGCGCGCGGTGTTGCGTTCCACGATGCTGGCGGCAGCGCAGCGGCCCAGGTTTGTGCTGCAGGGCACGCGCGGATCGTTTATTAAGCAAACCTTTGACCCGCAAGAAGCAAATCTGCGGCGAGGTTATATCCCTGACAATGCGCCGTGGGGAGAAGAGCCGCCGGAGAATTGGGGCGTACTCACGATGGCGGAAAACGATACGGTTGTGCGTAGGGTTGTTCCCTCGGATCCGGGAGATTATCGCGACTACTACGCGAATGTTCGCGACGCGATGCTCGGCCGCGGCACGCTGGCGGTCAGCCCGGAATCCGCGTTGAACGTGATGCGCGTATTAGAGATGGCGCTGGAGAGCAGCGGTAAGGGTTGTACGCTCCGCTGGTAGGCTCCGATCATTTAGCGCGATTGCGCGATTTCAGGTTGTCCACACGAGATTCATTTCGCGGAGCGGCTGAGATGTGTGCGTATAATAATTCCGATCACTGCTGAGGAGCGCCGCTTTGCACAAGGTCGAACTAGCGCCGTCGATTCTCTCCGCTAATTTCGCGCAACTTGGCGCGGACGCGAAAACTGCGCTGGCGGCTGGCGGCACGCTGCTGCATGTCGATGTGATGGACGGGCATTTTGTGCCGAACATCACGCTAGGTCCGCCAGTGATCGCATCGCTGCGAAAGGCTGTTCCAGACGTAATTTTCGATTGTCACCTGATGATTGAAAATCCAGATCAGTTAATACCCGCGTTCGCGGAAGCGGGCGCAAGCTGGATTTCAGTGCACCAGGAAGCTTGCGTGCATCTGGATCGAACGCTGCATTTAATCGCCTCTCACGGTTGCAAGCCCGGCGTGGTGATCAACCCGGCTACACCGGTACAGACGCTGGATGAAGTTCTGGATATCGTTCATCACGTGCTGGTGATGTCCGTGAACCCGGGTTTTGGCGGCCAGAAATTTATACCCGGATCGCTGCGCAAGATCGAAGCGCTGGCGAAAACGCGCGCGGCACGGGGCCTGACATTCAAGATTGAAGTGGACGGCGGCGTTTCGCTGGACACGATAAAGAATGTGGTGAAGGCGGGAGCAGAACTGCTGGTTGCGGGCAATGCGATTTTTTCCGCAGGCAACATCGGCGAAAACGTTACGAAACTCTTGCAGGCAGCGCGAGAGGCGACACAAACGCGGGTGTGAGCTAGACGCGCAAATTTAACTAGCTTTGCGGCAAAATAAATTTCTCCATCGCCTTGGCAAATCCCTCAGTCTCATTTGAGTCAGTCACGTAAGTTGCGGAATTCTGCACCTCCGCGCTGGCATTGCCCATGGCGATGCTGATTCCGCTCTTGCGAAACATCAGCACGTCATTAGGCATATCGCCGATGGTGGCAATTTGATCCACGGGAGTGTTTAACAAATCCGACATGGCGAGAACCACTTCGCCTTTATTGGCCTTCGGGTGGGTGACATCCAGATAGTAGGGTTGCGAACGTGCCGCCGACGCGCGGTCACCGCAGGCGTCCTGGGTATCTTTCTCGCAACGCTTCACGGCTTCCAGATCGTCACTGATTCCTACGACCTTCGCGACACGTTCCAGTAAACCGTCGAACCCGGGGACCACAACGGGTGCGAATTTGACGGTCCATTGCTCACGCGCCACGTGCGGAGCATTCACATCGCGCACATACCAATCCCTGTCGGTATAGAGCCAGACGTCGAGTTTGTGGTCGAAAATGATGTTGATTACTTTTTCCACCACGGCGCGTTCCAAAAAATTCTGGCGCACGACGGTAGTCAGGTCGGGCTGCATAACAACTCCCCCGTTGAAGGCGGCAAGCGGTTGATCAAGTTTCAGCGGGCCAATCAACATGGCCATGCCGCGCGGAGGGCGTCCACTGGTGACCGCGAACTTAATGCCAGCGGCGCGGATGCGAAAAACAGACGCAATCGCTTTGTCGGTCAGGACTTTTTCCTGGGTGACGAGTGTGCCGTCAACATCAGCAATTACGAGCCGTATCGGTTTCTTCGTAGTTTCGGCAGACATGTGCTCACTGCTCCTGGTAGTTCCAGAGCAAGCCGCCATCGACAAAAAACGTAGTTCCGGTCACATAGCTGGACTCATCGGATGCCAGAAAAACCGCCATGGACGCGACATCTTCGGGTTTACCGAGGCGCTGGAGAGGAATGTTTTCGAGCAGAGCTTTCAATTTTACCGGATCGTGCAACAAACGCGCATTTATCGGAGTTTCGATCGCGCCGGGAGCAATGGAGTTCACGGTGATATTGAATGGCGCCAGCTCGATAGCCAGATCGCGCGTCAACATTTTTACGCCACCTTTGCTGGCGCAATAGGAAGCGAAATGCGGGAAGGGAAGTTCTTCATGAACAGAACTGATGTTGATAACTTTCCCGCCGGCCTTGGCCTGCATCTGATGCTTTACGAATGCCTGAGTGATAAAGAAAAGTCCTTTTAAATTTACATTCATCACGAAGTCGTAATCCGCTTCGGTCACGTCCCAAAAATCAGCGCGGCGTTCCACTCCGGCGTTGTTTATAAGCACATCGATTTCGCCGAGTTGCGAAGCGGTCTCTTCAACAAACCGTTGGCCATCCGCGAGCTTCGATACGTCGGCCTGGACAGCGACGGCTTTTGAGCCCGTGGCGCGCAGACCCTGGACTACATTTTCGGTGCCGGCTTTGTCCGATAGGTAACAGATGGAGACTGCCGCGCCTTCCTGCACGAAGCGCTGCGCAATGCCCAGTCCGATGCCCTGATTGCCGCCGGTGATCGCGACGACTTTTCCTTGCAGACGGTTCGACACTCTATTCTCCTGACGCGCATGCGCGTAAAAATGGATCGGGTAAGCGTGGTTCCAACAACCAAGTGCGGCGACGCGCTTTATTCGCGCTAGGCGATGGTGACTTCCGGGCTTAGATAAACATCCTGGATGGCATTCAACAATTGCACGCCTTCCTTTATCGGCCGCTGAAAAGCTTTTCTGCCAGAGATTAGTCCGGTTCCACCGGCGCGCTTGTTAATTACCGCAGTAGCCACGGCTTCCTCAAAGTCGTTTGCTCCGGAAGCTCCGCCGCTGTTAATCATGCTGGAGCGGCCCATGAAGCAGTTGGCAACCTGGTAGCGGCAGAGATCGATGGGATGATCGCTGGCAAGGTCGGTATAAATACGCTTGTCAAATTTGCCGTAGCTGGAATCGCCCATATTCAGCGCGGCGTACCCGCCATTATTTTCCGCGAGCTTTTGCTTGATGATGTCAGCCTGAATGGTAACGCCGAGATGGTTGGCCTGGCCGGTAAGGTCGGCGGACACGTGAAAATCCTTATCTTTCTTGAAAGCATTATTGCGCAGATAGCACCAAAGAACGGTGGCCATGCCGAGTTCATGCGCGGCGGCGAAGGCCTGGCTGACCTCCACGATTTGACGGCCGCTCTGGTCCGAGCCGAAATAAATCGTGGCGCCAACCGCGGCGGCGCCCATTTCATAAGCTTCCTTCACCGTGCCAAAGAAAATCTGGTCCGCTTTATTCGGATACGTGAGCAGTTCGTTATGATTGATCTTCACGATGAAGGGAATCTTGTGGGCATATTTTCGCGCGACCGCGCCTAGAACTCCGAACGTAGAAGCGACGGCGTTGCATTGACCCTCGATAGCCAGCTTCACGATGTTTTCGGCATCGAAATAATCAGGATTTTTGGCGAAGCTCGCTCCCGCGGAATGTTCTATGCCCTGGTCCACCGGGAGAATGGATAGATAGCCCGTGCCGGCCAACCGTCCCTGGCCAAACATCCGCTGCAGATTCGTCAATACGCGAATATTGCGATTCGAAACGCTCCAGACACGATCGATGAAATCCGGTCCGGGAAGATGCAGCCGTTCCTTGGGAATTTTCGGGGATTTAAATCCCAATAGTGATTCCGCTTTTGCTCCCAGATAGGTGTCGATCTTGCCGGTGCTCACGTTAGTTGCCATTTGTGTCTCCTGTTTATTCCCGGATTCCGGTAGAAAGCATACTTCCCGCAGCCTGGTCCACTAGCCACAGTAATTCTCCGTTCGTCGGTTGAAGCAATTGCGCGGGCAGTTGGTCCGGCTCGTAGGGGCCTTCAAGTACGGCTTTCAGCGCCGGCGCTTTTTCTTTTCCCGCCACCATAAAAAGAATCATCGCAGAGTTGTTGGCCAGCGGGGCTGTGAAGGTGATGCGATCGGTGTACAACTTGCCGATCCAGTTGCGAACAACTATTCGACCCTCAGGATGCAAGGCTTTGGTGCCGGGGAAAAGCGACAACGTGTGTCCCTCATCTCCCATACCGGCGAGAATCAGATCGAATCGCGGCAGCTCTGCCTCTTTGACCTTGAAAGACGCGCGTAATACTTGTTCATACTCCCTCGCCGCCTGCTCTGCGTCGGGATATTCGCCTTTCATGCGTTCTACTTGAGCGGTTTTTAGTGGAGCCCTGGAGATCATCGTTTCAGTAGCCATTTTAAAATTGCTCTGCGGATCATCCGGTCCCACGTGACGTTCATCGCCGAAGAACAATTGCATTTTATCCCATGGCAGCATGGTGCGGAATTGCGGTTCGTTGGCCAGCAAAGAATAAAGAATTTTTGGCGTCGATCCGCCGGAGAGCGCAACGCTGAACGAACCTTTGCGATTTACCGCTGCTTGCGCTGCTTTCGCAAATCCTTCCGCTGCATGGGCAGCAACCGCAGCAGAATCCTTAAGGATTCTAACCTCTCGCTGTGAACTGCCCGGCATTACGTAATTCCCACACGGTCAGCGGCCGCCACGCGGTTTCGCCTGACCATGTCCGCCTCGTCCACTCTGCGCCACGAACGCCCATCGCGTTCCAATAATTCCGCAGCCTCCGGAGGCCCCCATGATCCGGCAGCATAGTTTGGAAATCCACGCGCAGGCAACGCGTGCCAGACATCGATGATGGGTTGAATGACGCTCCAGCCGGCCTCCACCATATCCGCACGCTGAAATAGTGTAGCGTCGCCCGCCATACAATCGCGCAGCAAGCGCTCGTAGCCGGTACTGTGTTCCGATCCAAAATACGTGCAGTAATCGAAATCCATATTTACGAGGCCAAGCTTCATCACCGAGCCTGGTACTTTGGCGCCGAAGCTGAGCGAAATGCCTTCTTCGGGCTGAATATGAATGACCAGGCGATTGGTTTCGAGATTGCGCACGGTGGTGTTGCGAAAAAGGACAAAGGGTGTGCGCCGGAACTGAATCACGATTTCCGTCTCGCGCTGGGCCAGACGCTTGCCCGTTCGCAAATAAAAAGGGACGCCAGCCCAGCGCCAGTTGTCGATCAGAAGTTTCAACGCCACAAAAGTTTCCGTGTTGGAATCCGCGGCGACGTCCGGCTCACTGCGATAACCAGACACGTGCTGGCTGTCAACGGTGCCCGCGCCGTATTGCCCGCGAACCATGTTAGTGAGTACTTCTTCCGGGCCGAAGGGTTGGATGGCGTGCAGGACTTCAGCCTGCTTGTTGCGAACTTCGTCCGCGTCGAAGGAGATCGGCGGCTCCATCGCGGTCATGGTGAGCAATTGAAAGAGATGGTTCGGAACCATGTCGCGGAGCGCGCCGGCAGTTTCGTAAAATCCGCCGCGATGCTCCACTCCAACGGTTTCCGCTGCCGTGATTTGCACGTGGTCGACATAGTTGCGATTCCAGAGCGGTTCGATGATGTTGTTGGAAAAACGAAATACCATCAGATTCTGGACGGTTTCTTTTCCGAGATAATGGTCGATGCGATAGATCTGTTTTTCTGTGAGAACCTTTTTTAGGTCCTGGTTGAGCTCCTTCGCGGATTCCAGATCGTGACCAAACGGTTTTTCCACTATTACGCGGGCCCAGTGCCCGTTTTCCTCGTTGGTCAGCCCGGCTTCGCCAAGTTGTTTGGTGATGGGCGAGAAAAACCTGGGGGCCACCGCGAGATAAAAAAACTTATTGCCAAGAGTGTTGTGCTGTTTATCGGCTTGCGCGATCTGCTCTTTCAGGCGCTGGTACGCCTGTTTATCGTCAAAATCGGCTTTTATGTAGTAAATGCGCTCAAGGAACCAATTCCACAGCTTTGGATCAATGGGAGCCGAGGAGTACTTGGGAATTTCGTCGGTCAACATTTTGCGAAAAGTTTCGGTCGTGTAATCGTTGGCGGCAAAACCGACGATGGCAAATTGCTGGGACAACAGTCCATCTTTCGCGAGATTGCACAGCGCGGGGATGAGTTTGCGTTTGGTGAGGTCGCCGCTGGCCCCGAAAATCACCATGACACACGGCGCGCCCGTCGGATTTGGTTCTAAATGGTTCGAGCCCATGAAACCAGACCTGCTTTCCAACGTGAGATCGCTACGAAATATTACTTGGCAGACTTTTTCTCAACGTGTCCGCCAAACTGAAAGCGCATAGCAGACAAAACTTTTCCGGCGAAATCGTCTTCGCCCTGCGATGAGAATCGTTGATAGAGAGCGGCGCTGAGCACAGGCGCCGGGGTGGTCGATTCAATCGCCGCCACAATGGTCCAGCGTCCTTCACCGGAGTCCGAAACGCGGCCCGAAAAGCGTTCGAGGGTGGGCTGATCCAACAAAGAAATCGCGGTGAGATCAAGCAACCATGAAGCGACGACACTGCCGCGGCGCCACACTTCAGTCACGTCGGCGAGGTTGAAGTCATACTGATAATGTTCCGCGTTGCGCAGGGGCGCTGTTTCAGCGTCGGTCTCGCGGTGTGATTTTCCGGCGTTGGCGTGTTTCAAAATATTCAAGCCCTCGGCATACGCAGCCATAAGTCCATATTCAATTCCGTTGTGAACCATTTTTACAAAATGGCCGGCACCCGACGGTCCACAGTGGAGATAGCCTTCTTCCGCGGTGCCGGTGGCTTTCTCGCGTCCGGGGGTGCGTTCAATGTTTCCGCGGCCCGGGGCGAGTGTTTTAAAAATGGGATCAAGGCGCTTAACAACCTCATTTTCGCCGCCGATCATCTGGCAGTAGCCGCGTTCAAGACCCCAGACGCCGCCACTGGTGCCAACGTCAACGTAATGAAGTCCTTTTGCGGACAATTCTTTGGCGCGGCGGATGTCGTCGATGTAGTAGGAATTTCCGCCATCAATGAGGATGTCGCCGCTCTCTAGTTTTTCCGTGAGTTCATGCAGCGTGGCATCGACCACGCCGGCGGGAACCATCAACCAAATGGCACGCGGCTTTTGCAGCTTTTTTACGAATTCGTCGAGAGACGAGCTGCCGGTGGCTCCCTCTCCGGAAAGCTGCCTGACGGAGTCGGGACTGCGGTCGTAGACGACGCACTGGTGACCGTTTTTTTGCAAGCGCCGCACCATGTTGGCGCCCATTCTTCCCAGCCCGACCATGCCCAGCTGCATCTTTGTTGCCCTCCGCGGAAGCTACTTGAAATATTTCTAGGAAATCGCTTCTTTAACAGCTTTCAACAATGTTGCGAGACCAGCGGCCACATCTTTGCCCAAGTGAACCCGTAGCGCACGCCGACCGCGTTCCGCGAGCACCGCAAAATCACCGCGCGCCTGCGCCGCCTTCACGACGCCGAACGTATATTTTTGGCCCGGCACCGGCAAATCTACCGCTTCATCACAGGTTATTTGCAGAAATACGCCGCTATTGGGGCCGCCTTTGTAAGCCTGTCCGGTGGAGTGCAGAAAGCGCGGACCAAATCCCAGAACGGTAGCCACGTGTTTTTTATCACGAACCGCGAGGCGAATCGCTTGCAGTGCTTTTTCGTTCGCTTCGTTCATGGTGATGTAGCCGAGCACGGCAAAATAATCGCCGGAAGCCAGTCGCGCGAGGTGCGCGTGCAATGTGTCCGTCAATTTCGATGTGCCCTTAAGGAGCGCGGTATTTTTCTCACCCGCATACAGCTTGATACCATCACCTTCGAAAAAGGGAGTTTCGGCCGGCAGCCTGCCGTTGGTTTCATACTCGCTGGTCAAGATTTTCGTTTCGATCTTGCTGGCTTCCACGTCGGGCTGATTGAAGGCGTTGATGCCGAGGATGGAGCCGGCCACAGCGGTGGCAATCTCCCAACGGAAAAACTCCTGGCCGACATTGTAAATATTATCGACGGCGATGCGTATGACGGGATGCCCAGCGGCTTCGAGCGCATCGATTGCGGCGTCCTGCGATTTACTCGGAGCTGTCTCCAGCCGCAAATAGGCGAAGACGCGATCGTGGCCGTAAATTTCCGGTCTTGCCAGCGGCTCGCGATCGACTGGAATAATACCTTTGCCGAGTTTGCCGGTGGATTCGGCAATCAATTGTTCGAGCCACGCGCCCAGATCAAAAATCCCAGGAGAAGCAGCGATGGTCAATTTGTCGCGTCCGTGATTAGCAGCCACACCAAGAACTGTGCCCAGCAACACGCCGGGGTTCACATCGGCTGCCGCACCGGCGCCGCAGGCCCGGACCATCTCCTCGGTGTTATTGAGAAACTTGGACACGTCGATTCCCATCACTGCGGCGGGCACCATGCCAAAGTTGGACAGCGCGGAATAACGGCCGCCGATACTTGGCACGCCCATAAAAATTTTCCGGAACTTATCCCTTTCGGCGACTTGCTGCATTTTGGAACCGGGATCGGTGACGGCGATAAAACGGCTGCCGACTTCTTTTTCACCGACCTTTTCCTTTATGCGTTCGAAGAAATATTGCTTGTAGATATTCGGCTCGAGGGTGCTGCCGGATTTGCTGGAGACGATGCACAGCGTACTGGAAAGATCCAATTTTTCTTCAATGGCTTTGATCTGTGCTGGGTCAGTGGAATCAAGGACGTGCAGTTCGGGATAACTGGCAATTTTTCCGAACGTCAGGCGCAAAACTTCCGGACACAGGCTGGAGCCGCCCATGCCCAAAAGCAGAGCGTGCTTGAAGCCCGACCTTTTTACGTCCGTGGAAAGTTCCTGCAATGTGGAGAGGTGAGCGATCTGCTCTTCAGTAATTCCGAGCCAGCCCAGCCACTTGTTTTCATCCGTCGCGGTCCACAGAGAGGCGTCGCTTTGCCAGAGACGCCGCACCTTCTCGTTGTTCTTCCAATCCGCCCGCGAGGCCGCGAACGGCCCTGAGAGCGAATCCGGCAGCTTGTAAGTCTGCCGATTCAGACTCACGCGCGCACGCCAGCGGTCTTGCCGGTGGCCTCCAAGAGTTCGCTGAAAGCATCCGCGAACAATTTCACGCCATCGATAAGCAGTTTGTCGGTTACTGCCTTCATGGAGATCCCGGCTTTTTCGAGATCAGCCATCGTTTTCAGGGCCACATCTACATTTTCGGTGAGGCTGGCGCGCAGCTTTCCGTGGTCGCGGAAAGCATCAAAGGTAGCCGGTGGAATGGTGTCGACAGTGTCGGCACCGATCAACTCTTCTACGTAAATCACATCGCGGTAGCTTTTATTTTTGGTGCTAGTGCTAGCCCACAGCAAGCGCTGCGTTTGCGCGCCTTTTGCCGCCAGCGCTTTCCACCGTGGACCGCCGAACAGTTCCTGGTACTTCTTATAGGTCACTTTCGCGTTGGCGATGGCCACTTTGCCTTTTAAACTATTCAGCAGAGTTTTTTGATTTGAATCGGAAGCGGACTTTAGCTTTTCATCCATCAGCGCATCGGCCAAGGTGTCGATGCGACTCACAAAGAAGCTGGCTACGCTGGCTACATGACGGATGTCCTGACCCTTCGCAGCGCGTGCCTCCAATGCGGCGATGAACGCTTCCGCGACTTGTTCATAAGCGGATTGCGCGAACAGCAGAGTGATATTGATGTTGATGCCATCTTCAAGCAATTGGCGAATCGCGGGGATGCATTCTTTGGTGCCAGGCACCTTGATCATCACGTTCGGGCGATTCACCGCCTTCCAGAGACGGCGAGCTTCCTCGAGCGTTTTTTCCTTTTCCAGAGCAAGTGTGGGAGACACTTCCAAGCTGACATAGCCGTCGCGGTGTCTGCTTTCGTCGTACACCGGCCGAAAAATGTCCGCGGCGTCCTGAACGTCGCGAACCGCGATTCTTTCGTAAAGCTGCGTGGCGTTGAGTTGCTTCGCGTCCGGCGAATCCAAAATATCGGAATAATCCTTGCTGCCCGAAATGGCCTTGGCAAAAATCGAGGGATTAGAGGTCATGCCGCGGAGGCCATCGTTATTGATCAATTTTTGTAACTCGCCACCGGTTAAAAGATCCCTGCGTATGTAGTCCATCCACGGCGATTGGCCAAAATCCAGTAAGGCCATCAATGGATTTTTTTCGCTGCCGCTTATGCCGAGTTCGGTAATTCTAGCTGATGTAGTCATAGCAATGCTCCTTCTGCTTCAACTGGAACTATTGTACGCCCTAGCGGCACGGAGCGCTGTGTTCAGGCGCGCTCGGGATTTATCGCACAGCGCCTGCGACGCCCGCGCCACACTTGGCTTCCAAGGCTTTAATTTTGTTCAGCCGGCGCACATGGCGTTCTTCATTGGTGAACTTCGCGCTTAAAAATGCTTTCACTAGTTCTTCCGCGAGCTTAATTCCAACGATGCGCGAACCCAGCACCAAAATGTTCATCTGATCGTGCTCTACGCCTTGATGCGCGGAGTATGTGTCGTGGCACACTGCGGCGCGTATCCCCATCAACTTATTTGCAGCGACGCTGGCACCTACCCCGCTGCCGCAGATGAGAACGCCCCGTTCAGATTTGCCGTCCAGCACAGCACGGCCTACCGCTTCGGCGAAGTCGGGATAGTCCGACGGATTCTCGTTAAACGCGCCGACGTCCAGAACTTCCTGCCCAAGAGAACGCAACAAGTCGCCCATGGCAGTTTTCAACTCGAATCCGGCATGGTCGGAACCGATGACTATCTTCATCGTCGCTCACTTTCCCAGAACTTCTTTGACGGCTGCCACAACGCTTTCCGGTTGAAAGCCAAATTTCTTTTGCAATTCTTTCAGCGGTGCGGACGCTCCGAACGTGTGCATGCCGATGATTTTGCCTTTCGATCCGACATAGCGATCCCATCCCAAGATGGAAGCCTGCTCAACAGAAACGCGCGCGGTTACGTCCGGCGGCAATACGCTGTCGCGGTATTCCCGTGGCTGGTGTTCGAAAATGTCCCACGAAGGCATGCTGACGACCCGGACTTTAACGCCATCCGAAACAAGTTTTTCATAAGCTGACAGGCAGAGCGAAACCTCGCTGCCAGTGGCCATAAGAACGGCTTCCGGCTTTCCGCCGGGCGCTTCGGCGATGATGTAGGCACCCTTGGCAACGCCGGATGCGGCTGCGTATTTGGTGCGATCGACGGTAGGCAATGCCTGGCGGGTCAGCACCAGCACTGCGGGTTCTTTTTTTAACTGCATGATTACGCGCCATGCTTCCACAACTTCATTGGCATCTGCTGGACGCAGCACCACCAAGCCCGGAACTGCACGCAGCGCAATCAAGTGTTCGATGGGCTGATGCGTCGGACCGTCTTCGCCGACTCCGATGGAATCGTGCGTGAAAATATAAATTACCGGCACTTCCATAATCGCGCTAATGCGCATGGCCGGCTTGGCATAATCGGTGAAAATAAAAAAGGTCGAGGCGAATGGGCGAATCTCGCACAGCGATAAACCGTTGGCGATCGCCGCCATGGCATGTTCGCGAATGCCGAAATGCATGTTCCTCCCGCTGCGCGAACCAGCCTGGAACTCACCGGCATTTTCGAACGTGAGGCGCGTTTTCGTGGATGGAAAAAGGTCGGCCGCGCCACCCATAAGCCAGGGAACGTTTTTCGCGAGCGCATTGAGGATTTTTCCGGAGGAATCTCGGGTGGCGATACCTTTAGGGTCCGCGGGGAACCTCGGCAGGTCTTTGTCCCACCCGTCCGGCAATTCGCGGGATAACATTCTGCGCAGGTCTTCCGCCAAGAGCGGAAATTCGCTCTTGTATGCGTCGAACTGTTTCGTCCACGCATTCCGCGCATCGCCGCCGCGCTTGCCGACGCCTTTTTTAAACTGGTCATACACGCCGTCGGGCACGAGAAATTTTTCGTCGGGCCAGCCGTAGAATTTTTTGGTGAGGGCGACTTCTTCGACGCCCAACGCTTCGCCATGCGCTTCCTTGGTGTCCTGCCGATTCGGCGCGCCGTAGCCGATGTGGCTGTCGACGATGATGAAAGTAGGCTTGTCGGCCGTTTTACGAAAAACATCCAGAGTTTTCGCGAGCGCCTCGGTGTCGTTCGCGTCCGTTATGTGCTCGACATTCCAGCCATAGCCTTTAAACCGTGTGGCCACATCCTCGCTGAACGCCAGACTGGTATTGCCTTCGATGGTGATGTGGTTGTTGTCGTACAACCAGCATAGGTTGGAGAGTTTGTGATGGCCGGCCAGGGAAGCGGCCTCGCCGGAAATTCCTTCCATCATGTCGCCGTCGCCGCAAATCACGTACACGTCGTAGTTGAAGAGTTCGAATTGCGGTTTGTTGAAGTACGACGCCAGCCACCATCGCGCCATGGCCATGCCCACGCTGGTGGCTACTCCTTGTCCGAGAGGTCCGGTCGTGGTTTCCACGCCGCTGGTGATGCGGTATTCGGGATGGCCTGGAGTCTTGCTGTCGATCTGCCGGAATTTTTTCAAATCATCAAGAGTGAGCGCAAACCCAGACTGCACCTGGTTCTTCGCGTCGACAGCTTTAACTTGCGCGAGGTGCAGCAGGGAATAGAGGAGCATCGATGCATGGCCATTGGAGAGAACGAAGCGATCACGATTTGGCCAAACGGGATCGTCGGGGTCATAGCGTAAATATTTTTGCCACAGAGTGTACGCCACCGGGGCCAGCGCCATAGGCGTGCCTGGATGACCGGAATTAGCTGCCTGCACGGCGTCCATGGATAAAGTGCGAATGGTGTTGATGCTTAATTGGTCGAGGTTAGACTCGCTCACTCCGTCTCCCGTGGCGGGTATAAAAGAGAAAACCCGCAATGCAATGATGGTATTGGATGCACCGGCTCAAGAATTAACTGCGGGAATTCTACGACAAAACGCCGTCACAGGTGGATGACAATAAATTGGGGAGCACTGGGAAGCGGCGAGGTCTAAAATTCCGAGACGGTAATAGCTACTTGAATGGCGCCAGCCTTAGGGAACCAGACTCGAAGCCGTGAAGACAATGCCCCACGCACTCCTTGCGCTAGTGCGTGGTGGTAACGGTCGAAGCAGCGATCGAATCGGTCGAATCCTGAAGAGTGAGCATATCCGTTCGGGTTTTGTCCCACTCGCGCAGCATCAATCCATTGGAGGCAAAGAATCGCCGGATTTTCAGCGAATCCCAGCGTAATACTTCCTCGAGCACTGGCACCAGAACGCTCATGGCGTTTTCACTCAACACTGTTCGCCGCGCTACACGGGTGATGAACTTGGCCTCAGACACAGCGATGGTCAATCCGTCATGCTGGTTAACGTGCATCATCACCGGAAGGTCGGAACTGCCGTCTCCCATGTAAATGACGCGATCATGGCTGATATCCAGGGACGCGCGAATTTCTTCAAGCACCGTTATTTTCCCCCAGCCTGCGGACGCGCGAATGATGGAGTCGACTTCCCCACTTTCCTTGTAGCGAAAACGCGTTCCGAAGATGTGATCGGCGGGCACGATGCCTTCGAGTGCGGATTGAATGATTTCCTGCGGAGCCGCAGAAATCACGTTGAAGTGAAATTTATGCCCGTCGCTTAAATTTTCGAGCGATCGCGCGAACAGAGCGACATTGTGCTTCAGCCGGATGCGCTTGCCGGTTTCGATCAGGTGTTCCCGGCGCACATGCCGGAACTCCGGGTCGTGCAAAATCAGATAACTGAGCTCCGCGCCCTGTTGGACCAGATTCATCTGTGAAAGCCCGGAAACCTTGTCGTCGAAGCCGTGAAAACCGATAAGTTCGCTCAAAACCACGCCTGAGTCATTAAAACTCAAGGTTTGGTCGAAATCGCTAGCGAGTAAATATTGCTTAACCATGTCCTAGTACTCCTTCTTCCCTTTGCCCACGTTTCCTGAGACTGCGGCGTAGACCCCGCCTGACCTATATAGGATACCGCTCTTATTACCCGTCCATTCACGCATATTTTCGATGAGTGCTATGTGTAAAAAGCGTGAATAATCGATCCTAATTACTTAGATGCATTGGCGCGGTAAGGGTTACAAAGTAAAGGACCTGTCTCTTATACACAT
>CAXMLS010000357.1:0-6070 GCA_964194235.1 uncultured bacterium
GAGATGTGTATAAGAGACAGTTCTACAATGGCTTGTGCATCCTCGGGGCCGGAGAAAATTCCCTTCGTCTCTCGCCGCCGCTGATGATCGATCGCGAGCAAGCCGATTGCGCGCTGAGCATTCTGGGAAAGTGCCTGCAGGAAGCAGAAAAGAAAATCTGAGACTGTCCCCCCCGGCCAAAGCTGGCCATCCCGTGGATGCCATTAGAAGTTATGGCCGCCACGGGATTTTTCTTTATATACTGCGTTCACGTTTTTCCGTTGCTGGAACGCTTATGCCTATTTTTTCCCGGTTGATATTTTACGCCATTCGTTGGAGCGCCCGTCGCGGCCTGCGCGACGATGGCCGTGACAACGACGCCGGGAGTACAGAAACTGCTCGGCAGAAAGAGGCAGCGCGTCGCACCGGAGTGCGTGGCGAAACTTACGGCTACTGGTATTTGCGGCGGCACGGTTACGTTTTCGTGGCGAAAAATTACATGCCGCGTGGTGCCAAGGGGGAGCTCGATCTGGTGGGCTACGACGGCGCGACCCTGGCATTCGTGGAAGTAAGAACGCGCACCGTGCGCGAAAAATTATCCGGCCTGCCGGAGTTGAGCGTAACTCGCGGCAAGCAAAACGTGCTGGTGCGAACGGCGCATCGTTTTCTGGCCGACCGCCATATTCGCGATTGTCCCTGCCGATTCGACGTGCTGGCCATCGATAACTTCCCGGGGCGTCCGCCCCTGGTTCGTTTGCACAAAGATGCATTCAGCCCGCAAATGCGCTAGCTTACGAAGCACCACCGCTGCAACGCTATGCCAACGCGAAACTGCAAACGAGGTACAATTTAGGTACTAAGCGGGTGTTGCTTTTCTGCGCGCTTTTTATTCCGGAATGCTAGTCGAGGAGGATGTCTTTGCCTGAGTTGCGGAAGGATCCGATAACCGGCCGTTGGGTGATTATTTCCACCGAGCGCGGCAAGCGGCCAAACGAATTTTTGCGTGAAAGCGTTGTCGCGGCAAATGGCAAGAACTGCCCTTTCTGTCCCGGAAGCGAAAATAAAACTCCCCCGGAAATTCTGGTGTACGGCCGCAACGGCGGCGGTGTGAATATGCCGGGCTGGAACATCCGCGTGGTTCCCAACAAATTTCCCGCGCTGGGGATCGAGGGAGATCTCGATCGCGAAGGCGAAGGACTGTTCGACAAGATGAACGGCGTTGGCGCTCACGAAGTAATTATTGAAACGCCGGACCATGCCGCCACGCTGGCGAGTCTTCCGGAGCGCGCGGTGGAAGATGTGCTGTGGGCGTACCGCGATCGCATGCTGGATTTAAAGAATGACAAGCGCTTCCGCTATGTGCTGATTTTTAAAAATCACGGCGAAGCCGCCGGGGCTTCTCTGGAACATCCGCATTCGCAATTGATTGCGCTGCCCATCGTGCCGCGCCGCGTGCGCGAAGAAGTGGACAACTGCTGGCACTACTACGACGAAAAAGAACGCTGCATTTTCTGCGATATTATCCGGCAGGAGCGTGACACCGGAGAGCGGGTGATCGGCGAGAACGAACATTTCATTACGCTGTCGCCGTACGCTCCGCGTTTTCCGTTCGAGATGTGGCTACTGCCCAAAACCCACGGCTCGTCTTACGAGAACAACCAGAGCTCCATGTATGCGAGCCTCGCGCGGATGCTGAAGGATACGTTGATGCGCCTGGATGCCGTGCTGGATCGCCCGGCGTACAATTTCATGATTCACACTTCGCCGATCGGCGAAGAAATCAACGATCACTATCACTGGCACATCGAAATTATTCCCAAGCTCACCAAGGTCGCGGGATTTGAGTGGGGCACCGGTTTTTACATCAATCCCACGCCGCCGGAAGAATCGGCGCGCTTCCTGCGCGAAACGAAAATCGTGTCCCCCAACGCCGCAAAATAATTGGTTCAGGGCGGCTGAATCATCGTGGAGTATTTCCTGAATAAAAAACCAAATCCGGCTGCGCCCCATTTATGGGCGGGCCGGATCTTAGCTGTTCCGACTGTTAGATATGTATCCGGGGACTAAACGGTGGCCGTGCGTGCTTTCATCGGACTTTGACTCTCGCGCGTCTCGGCGTCCGATCCCAACTGCTTGACCAGTTTGTTATAAATGCCGAGCAGCAAAAATGGCGCGGCCCACTGCCCGACAAACAGCGCGGCATGATCCTTGCCGCTGGCCTTGAATATTGCGGAGATGGCGATGGATCCCAGCGCCGCTCCCAAAAATGCGGAAGACGGAATCTGCGAAGTTTGCGATTCGATCATCCCGGTGAAACTGTCTTCCTGTGCGCCCGCTACTTTATTTTCTGTGCTCATCGTGTCCTCTTTCGTTGGTAATAGATCGTTTGAGATGCGTGCCCGTCGCATGGACGAGGTGCACGTACGTTTAGATGAGAATCGATGATGCGGTAAGGAATGAACGTTGCCCATCATGGGTTACGGGTAGTGCTTGAGTTATATCGCTGTAGCGACACCGATTTCTGAAAAATCTTTTTACTGCGAGCGCAATTGCGGATTGCCGAAGGTCTGAAGATCGAAGTGCGGAAAAGAACTGCGCCCCACGTTCGTTGATGAACGTAGGGCGCTTCGTAACTCTGCAAAGAATAAACGCTGCGAAAAAGCTGGCTAGATTGAATTCTAATTTTAGTTCTGGGCCGCCGCCTTGGCCATGGTGGCCATCCACTCCTTTGAGCGCCTCTCCATCTCTTCGGGGGCTACGTCTTCGACATGCTGCGACAGTCCCCAGTGGTGGCCGTAGGGATCGATGACCTTTCCGTAGCGATCACCCCAGAACTGGTTTGTGAGCGGCATGGCCGCTGTGCATCCGGCAGAAACCGCCTGCTTAAAAAGCCCGTCAACGTTGTCGCTGTAGAGGTAAAGGGAGGAAGACGGTGCGGCTTGGGGATTGGGTGCGGCAGAGAAACCCGCGTATTCATCGCTGATGAAAATTATGGAGTCGCCGATTTTTATTTCTCCATGCATAACCAGCCCGCTGGGGCCGGACATGCGCATCACTTCTTCAGCGCCAAACGCTTTCTTGTAAAAATCGATAGCGCTCACGGCATTTTTGCAGGTAATCGATGGGGTGATGGAATGAAAGCCCTCGGGAATTGCGCGGACCGTATTCGCCATAACTCCTCCTTAATTGATGCTCTAACGATTTGTTCGCCGTCCAGCGTTCTGGGTCAGTAGCGAGAAGCTGGTAATATCGAACCGCAGCGTCGAAGTCAACAGCGGAAGCGGTGCAAAACAGTAAATCAACGAACTGAGATTATTTTTGGACGTAACCACGCAGCTTGAGAATGACTAATCGGAGTGATGAGACTTCAGCAAAAGGTTTTCGAGTCTACCCAGCAATTCAAATTCCGCCGGATGCATTTTTTCACGGGCAGCATCTACGGAGAAGAAATCGGCGCGATCGATCTCCGGAAAAGTTGCCAGCTTCCCGGACTTCGGCGGCCATTCCATTTCAAAAGTGTTGCTTCGCAGAGACGCCGGATCGCAATTGCCGGCAAAAGCCCAGGCGACAACTGTTTTTCCGCTTTTGTGTTTCACGCTGCCGAGAGATAAAAAATCGCCGCTGGGCACAAGCCCGGTTTCTTCTTTAAATTCGCGGAGTGCAGCAGAAAATTCTTCCTCGCCGGGATCGTTTTCTCCTTTGGGTACAAACCACGCGCCACGGTCCTTGTTCTTCCAGAACGGCCCGCCCAGATGAACCAGTAGCACTTCGAGAGTGCCGTTTCTTTTTCGGTACATCAGCAGACCTGCGCTGGTTTTGGCCATTTCGGTTTTCCGGAAGCTACAAATATTTCCGCTGTTTGACGCGGAGTATAATGCGGCTGACTGAAAACTTGCGCAGTACCTTGCCGCATAGTACGTGACGACGCATCGTAAGCCATTGCTTCATAGTGTGACTGAATAAATTATGCCGGAAACGCCGATGGTAGTTCGCAACATTTCCGATACCGCGCGGTGGGCAGCGGTATTTCGCGCGCGCGAGTCGGAGCGTCCGGATGCGATGTTCCGCGATCCGTTTGCGGCGCGCCTTGCGGGAACGCTGGGCGTAAATATTGCCAATACGCTTCCGGAAGGAAACAGCCACGCCTGGGCATGGGTGGCGCGTACCTATGTTTTCGACCAGTTTATCGAGCGCGAAATCCAGCAGGGCGTTGACATGGTAGTGAATCTGGCCGCCGGGCTGGACGCCAGGCCGTATCGCATGAAGTTGCCGCCCGCCCTGCAATGGATTGAAATTGATTTGCCCGAAATTCTCACCTACAAAGAAAATATTCTGACGGAAGAAAAACCGGGGTGCCGGCTGGAGCGGATTCGATTAGATCTTTCCGACGTGCGTGCCCGCAATGGGGTGCTTGCAGAGCTTGCGGCACGCGGCGGGAAAATTCTGGTGCTTACCGAAGGGCTGATCATTTATCTGGATTCCGCGGAAGTTGTTTCACTGGCGAAAGAGTTAGCCGCCCACGCGCAATATCAGCGCTGGATCCTGGATCTGCACTCGCCCGGGCTGGTGCGCATGATGCAGCGCACCACCGGCAAACAACTGAGCCAGGTTGGCGCGCCGTTCAAATTCGGACCGGCGGAAGGGCCGGCGTTTTTTGCGCCGAGTGGATGGGAAGCCATGGAAGTGCGAGGATTATTAAAAACCGCGGCACGTTTCAAGCGTCCTCCTTTTGGATTGCGGTTGTTATCTCATTTGCCGGAAAGCAAAGGTGCGCAAGGTTCGCGCCCGTGGTCCGGCGTTTGTCTATTTTGCCGAAAATCCGCTATGTGACTGAAATGATGTGATACCCACGAAGTAATTACTCAGTAGTTTGCGATATGGCCGTACGGGGCCTGTAATGGAAGAATCTTCGCTGCAATCGAGGGGGCCGGTCCGTCCGCTCGTGATGAAAAGCTAAGGAGAGAAATTCGATGAAAAGCAAATTGGCACTAAGTTTCCTGGCGCTTTCGGGCCTGGCAATGGTTCCAAACCTGAGTCTTGCTCGGAACGACGACATGCACACGGAAAAAAGCGACAGGATGCGTACGCTTACCGGTTGCTTGTCGCGCGGCGAGAAATCAGGTGAGTACAACTTGATGGCGGAAGATGGCAGCACTTGGGAGTTGCACACTAAAAACACCAGACTGGGCAAGCATGTCGGACACACCGTAACCGTAACCGGCAAGGTATGGCATGCAGGTATGCACGGCGCGAAGGAAAAAGCCAAGAGTGAAGTCGATCCCGCCGCGAACGAGCACGGGCATCTGAACGTGACCGGCGTAAGCATGGTCAGCGAAAGCTGCAAGCGGTAAACAGGTTGCAGAGTTGTCGCGGCGAAGTTTCCGCCGCGAGTTAAATTAAAAAGAGGAGAGCGATTGCTCTCCTCTTTTTTTTATTTACGGGTTGTGCAAACTTTTTCCCGCCGCACTAGATGACGTGTTATTCCGATTTGGCGATCACGCCGCAGGCTATGCGCGCAGGCGCGGCGGAGTTGGAAGGGTCGCTGACGGCGTGGATGATGATGGCGGTGCCGCCGTTGCTGAATACGGATTTTTCGCTGCTGTCCATGGTGACGTTGGGATTGACGACGCTAACGTGCGCGGTGCCGTCGGCGGAGACGATAAGCGAAAAGTTGGGCATGTCACCGGCCGGCATGGTGTGTTCGTGCTCGGCATGAGCCGCGCCGAAATGCGGTCCGGCGGATTTGAAATCGGGCGGATCGCATTTAGCGACTTGGTGAATGTGGATGGCATGCTGCCCGGAGGGTAAGGACTTGATGTCGAAATTAATTTTGACGCCTGGCGCAGCGGGCGAAAGGGTCGCGGTGCCGACGCTGTGGCCTTCGGGATTGTTTAGCTGGACAGTGACGGATTTGGCCTGGCTGCGGGCTTGCGGCGGCGCGGCGCAGACGAGGGCGGCGAAGAAAATTGCAGCTGATAAAAAGACTTTCATTCTGGAGTGCTCCTTTGGTTTTGGTTTGCTGGGTGTTGCTCGTTGCTTAGTTGAGCGTTCAACTATGCGGCGTTTTTTACTTAGTTGAGCGCTCAACTAA
>CAXMLS010000358.1:0-3408 GCA_964194235.1 uncultured bacterium
GAGATGTGTATAAGAGACAGCATAATATTTGAGCGAATATTTTGGACGCCTGGCATCCAGAATATCGCCGGTATAGCAAATCGCGGGCTCGCATACCGCGCCCGTCTCAAGGGCCGCGTCGATGGAAACGCGCATGTTGTCGACGGAATTTAGCGAATCGAATATACGGAAGATGTCGATGCCTTGACCATGCGCCTCGCGAACAAATTCCACGATGACATTGTCGGGATAGGACGCATAGCCAACCGCGTTCGCGCCGCGCAAAAGCATCTGGAAACAAATGTTGGGAATGAGCGCGCGAAGTTCCCGTAATCGCTGCCACGGATCTTCATGGAGAAAACGCAGGGAGGTATCGAAAGTGGCTCCGCCCCACATCTCCAGGCTGAATAGATTCGGCAAGCGACGGGCTACCGCATTTGCCGTGGCCAGTAAATCGTGCGTACGAACGCGCGTGGCCATCAGCGATTGGTGTGCGTCGCGGAAAGTCGTGTCCGTGATCAACAGCCGCTTTTCTTTTCTAGCCCATGCCGCAAACTTTTCGGGGCCCATCTTCTGTAAAAGCTGGCGCGTTCCCGGTGCAATATCTACCTGCGGCGCAGTAGGAATCACCGGAGTTTCGCGGGCATCCGGGGCCTGCTTCCCTTTTACCTCTGGATTGCCATTCAGAATGACGTCGCCGAGATAGGACAAAAGCCTGGTTGCGCGATCGCCACGCGTGCGATAACGAAACAACTCCGGCGAGTCGTCGAGAAATGAGGTGGTGACCTCACCGGCGCGAAACTTCGGATGGTTCACGACGTTTTCGACAAACGGGATATTGGTTTTCACCCCGCGAATGCGAAATTCACGCAGAGCGCGGTCCATCCGCTGGCACGCTTCGGGCAAATTCGCTCCCCAAGCAGTCACCTTCACGAGAAGAGAATCGTAATACGCCGCCAGCATGGCTCCGGCATACGCAGTGCCACCGTCGAGACGAATTCCAAATCCCGCAGGGGAGCGATAGGTGGAAATTTTTCCGTAGTCCGGCGCGAAATTGTTTGCAGGATCCTCGGTGGTAACGCGGCACTGCAGCGCGGAACCGTACAGCGGCAACTTGTCCTGCGCAGGCAATGAGAGCGGCGACTCGTGCAGGCGGTGGCCCTGCGCGACGAGAATCTGTGAACGCACCAGGTCGATTCCCGTGACCATCTCGGTGACGGTATGCTCCACTTGAATGCGCGGATTTACTTCAATGAAATAAAATTTTTCGGAATCTACGTCATAAAGAAACTCAACCGTTCCGGCATTCCGGTAATTAGCCTTGCGGGCCAATTGCACCGCCGCGTCGCATAAGTGAGCGCGCACACCGGCAGGCAGGTTCGCTGCAGGCGCAACCTCGACGACCTTTTGGTGGCGGCGCTGCACGGAGCAATCGCGTTCGTACAGGTGCAGTAGCCCGCCGTGCTCATCAGCAAGAATCTGGACTTCCAGATGGCGCGCGCGTGGCAAATATTTTTCGAGGAATACGGAACCGTCGCCAAATGCGGAACGCGCCTCGCCCTGCGCTTCCTCCAGCAAGCGGTCAAGTTCGCTGGCATCGTGAACGACGCGCATGCCACGCCCGCCTCCACCCATAGCGGCCTTCACGATGACGGGATAGCCCATCTGTTGCGCCGCTTTTTGAGCCTCGGCGGGAGATTTGATGAACCCTCCGGTACCAGGCAGAACAGGAACTCCGGCAGCGGCCGCTAGGCGGCGGGCCGCAGTCTTGTCGCCAAGTAATTCCAAAAGTTCGGGATTTGGGCCAACGAAGGTGATGCCCGCTTTCTCGCAGGCGCGGGCAAACGCAGGATTCTCCGACAGAAATCCGTAACCGGGATGAATCGCGTCCACTTCTCTTTCTTTAGCCAACGCGACGATTCCCGAAATATCGAGGTACGCCTCCACCGGTCCTTTGCCGGCGCCGATCTGGTAGGCCTCGTCGGCTTTGAATCTGTGCAGCGCGAGGCGGTCTTCCTGTGAATACACCGCCACCGTGCGCAGGCCAAGTTCATTGGCGGCACGAAAGATCCGGATGGCGATCTCGCTGCGATTGGCGGCAAGAAGTTTGCGGATAGTTCGGTTGCGTGTCATTCAGGGAGCAGCAGAAGCATGCGCGAAATTCTACATTGTTTCATGAAGGAAGCGCGAGGCAACTGCGGATTTTTCATGCGACGAACACAAATAATTTGTGCAAGCAGAGGCCAGGGAGGGCATTAAGTGAACTTTTGAAGATCGACGTTGGTATTACGTGCCGACTGGGGCTTCTGGCTTAGGGCTTGGCGGTTTCAGCAACGACCGGTACCGCGGCTGGCGCTGTTTTCAGTTGCTCTATTTCGGTCTGGAGCTTGGCCCAGGCTTTCGGATCGCGCTTCGTGGCGTAAGGGGCATTCGGATCGCCGAAGAATTTCAAGAGCTCCGCCCGAAGCTCCGGAGATGCCAAAGCAAAATTCTCTCCGGCCAAGTTGTCCAGGAGTTTCGCGTAGGTGTCGTCGTTCATACGGTATTTGCCCGGCGCAGTCGTTTCTCCGGTATCGAAATTGTCGTTGAGCAATTCAAGATGACCGCTGCCGGCCTGGGCCAGCAACTTGCGGTAGCGATCGAGGGTGGCGTTGAAGCTGTCCTCAAACATTTTTTCCGTTTGCGGCGTCGGAGCACGGAACTGCAAAACGCGCAGGGGTCCGATCTTGGGCAGCAACTTGGTTATAAATGCCAGGAATTTCTCGCCAAATGTAGGCTGGTCGTATTTCTTGCCCCATTCCTTTTCGTAACTGGCACGCGACAGGTTATAAAGAAATTTCTTCTTGGTCATGCTGGGCAAATCTTTTTGTATGTCTTTCTTCTTCAAGCTCCAGGCGATGCGGGTGGCCTTGGGCAATTGCTGGCTGACGGCGTGCCGGTAGGAATTGAGTGTTTCTTCCTCATTCGGGAGGACCGTTTTTAACGCGAGGCCGTAGGTTTCCTGAAACGCCTGCTCCAGCAAAGGAACAGCAACCTGGAAACCAATAAAATCGTGGTAACTGTCTGGCGCGTAACGATTCTGCGCCACTTCGATCACGTCAAATCCAAACTCCGTTTTCACGTGTGACAGCGGGTCCTGTTCATACGTGACGGAGCTTCCGAATTTTGTTTTGAGCTTGGGATAAAGAATCGGCACTGCATGATTGGTTCCGATGCGATGGCCTTCGTTGTCCGCAGCATAATGGGCCAGAGCGCCAAGAGCGAACGCATAATCGTTCAAATCTTTAGCATCGCGCAACAACGTCAGAATAAAGTCGCCACTGCGTACGTAATGCGTCAGGTCGCTGAAGAAATGGCTGCCATGCGGGTAGTAACCCATGTCCTGAATGATTGCGCCGCCATATGCATACCCTGTCTCTTATACACATC
>CAXMLS010000359.1:0-1826 GCA_964194235.1 uncultured bacterium
CCAGCCGATCTACGGTTAGCCCTCCTCCTTCGTCCAGATCGGCGAAGCGTCGCAAGTCAGATTCGCAGCCGGCACCGGTTGGTTACACCGAAGAAGGTGAAGCCTCCTGGTACGGCGCGCCATTCCATGGGCGCCAGGCCTCCGATGGCGAAATCTACGATATGAACAAATTGACCGCCGCCCACCGCACTCTGCCATTTCAAACCATGGTGCGCGTTACGAACCAAAGAAATGGAAAATCCACCGTGGTGCGCATCATCGACCGCGGCCCTTTTGTAAATAATCGCATCATCGATCTATCGTTGGCGGCCGCCCGGGAAATCGATTCGGTCGGCCCCGGCGTCGTACCCGTGCGCGTTGAGGTTTTATCTCCCGGCATCGATCCGACATCTGGTTTCTTTACCATTCAAGCAGGATCGTTTCGCGATCGCGCCAACGCCGAGCGAATGCGCGAGCGCCTCAGCACAAGTTATTCTCCGGTCGTGGTCAAACGTTACGATACAAGCGGCGGTAGTTTTTATCGTGTCCACGTGGGAAAGGTTTCCGGTGAAGACGCCGCTAAAGAACTTGGCGAGCATCTGCATACCAGCGAAGGAGTCGTTCCCATGGTGATCCGTCTAGATCAAGCCGACCTCGCCGCTCAGGATACCCAATGAGCACGGATTGTCTTTTCTGTAAAATCGCGCTGAAACAAATTCCCGCCAAAATTGTGTATGAGGATTCTGATGTTTTTGCATTTGAAGATATCGGCCCGCAGGCGCCCACGCATCTCCTGATCTGTCCGCGAAAACATATTGCTTCGCTCGAAGATGCCGCAGCCGAGGATCAGGCCATCCTCGGCCGATTGCAGATCGTCGCGGCCAGACTCGCCCGAGAGCGTAAGCTGTCTACGGGCTATCGCACTGTGATCAACACCGGACGCGACGCAGGGCAAGCCGTTTTGCATCTCCACCTGCACCTGCTGGGAGGAAGGTCATTAAAATGGCCACCCGGCTAACTCGACCTGCCTCAGTTACGCGACGGCGTGGAGCAGATGTGAAAGCAAAAGTGTCCACAGATCGGCGCTGGTCGAATTTTTCTGAACGTGGCAAGGTGCTTGGCCACATCGCGCTGGACGTCATATATCGCACGTTCAAGCGCATCAGCGACGACAATATTCTCGACCTCGCCGCGCAGGTTTCCTTTTACTTTGTGCTCTCCCTTTTGCCTTTTTTAATTGTGCTGGCTGCCATCGTGGGTTGGCTTCCTTCGACAAACCTGTGGCAATCCTTCGCGCAATGGATCACAGACTATTTTCCCGATCGTTCGCGTCAGGCGGTTTTTTCGACGATTCTCGATCTCACCCGTGGCTACACCGGATTTCTTTCTTTCGGACTTTTCGCCGCCATCTGGAGCGCTTCCTCCGCATTCATGAGCTTGATGGAAGCGCTAAGCGTGGCTTGCTGCGGTAAAGACAAGCGCGGTTACTGGAAAAAGCGCGCTATTGCGACCGTAGCGACTTTGGTAGCCTCTCTTTTTTGCATTCTCAGCTTTGGCCTCTGGACTCTGGGCCATTGGGCGACACGCACAATTTTTGCGGAATTAAAATATATTGGCATAGTCCACGTGCGATGGAATGTAGTTGCCTGGTGGTTTGGCACTTTGTCTCTCATGTATATAGGAATCGGTTTGATCAATCATTTTCTGCCGAATCAGAAGCGTCCCTGGCGATGGTTGACCGTTGGAAACATTTTCGCCGTACTGGCGATTACCGCCGTATCTATTGGCTTCAATCTTTTTCTGCGCTACAGCCCCACAGTCCCGCAGGTGTACACGGTATTGGCGGG
>CAXMLS010000360.1:0-3643 GCA_964194235.1 uncultured bacterium
ATGTGTATAAGAGACAGGCTATATATAGCGGCAAATATGATTTGGTCGTCTTGGACGAAATTAACTACACCATCAGCTACAAGATGCTCGACGCAGGGGAAGTTGTCGACGCACTGAAAAACCGTCCGGAGCGTGTACACGTGATTTGTACAGGACGGAATGCCCACCCGCAGTTAACGGAACTCGCGGACCTGGTCACCGAAATGCGCGAGGTGAAACACCCGTACACCAAGGGTATACTTGCGCAGCGGGGTATCGACTATTAGCGGCCACTTTTGTAGGTCGAAGTAGATCCTCGCGAAAAACGAACGCGGAGCTGTCTATTAATTGACAGTTGTCGATAAAATTTCTCTATGACCTGGTTCAAGCGCGACAAGAAAGCTATCGAACAGACCACGCCGCCGGAAGAACGCCGCGTCCGCACCGAAGGTCTGTGGGTCAATTGCGAGTCCTGTCGCACGATTGTGTTTCGCAACGATCTGGAAGCTAACCTTTTTGTCTGCCCCAAGTGTCAGTTTCATTTCAAGATGAATGCGAAAAAGCGTCTCGAGATGCTGCTGGATGGCGGTTACACCGAGCACGATGCGGGGATGACCTCGACGGATCCGTTGAAATTTACCGATACGAAGCCTTACGCCAGCCGGCTGAAAGAGGCACGTAAAAAATTGGGAATGAACGACGCGATAATCACCGCTGAAGGGCAGCTTAACGGACGTCCGGTCGTTTGCTGCGCGATGGAGTTTGGCTTCATCGGCGGGTCGATGGGCGCGGTCGTTGGCGAAAAAGTCACAAGGGGAATTGAACTGGCCATTGAGACGCGGCAACCGTTTATCGCTGTGTCCTGCTCGGGGGGCGCACGCATGATGGAAGGAACCATCAGCTTGATGCAGCTCGCAAAAGTCTCCGCCGCGCTCGCGAAACTGGATGATGAAAAGTTGCCGTACATATCTTTGCTCACGGATCCGACCACAGGGGGCGTTACCGCCAGCTTTGCGATGCTCGGCGATTTGAATATCGCTGAACCGGGCGCGCTGATCGGGTTTGCCGGGCCCAGGGTCATTGAACAAACCATCGGTCAGAAACTACCGGAAGGGTTTCAGAGGTCGGAGTTTTTGCTCGAGCATGGATTTCTGGATGCAGTTGTCCCCCGCAAGGAGCTCAAATCCTTCATCGCCACGTCGCTGGACCTATTGTTCAGCTGATCTCCACCGCACTATGAATTACGATTCATCGGTGCGCTATCTGTTCTCGCTCGGCAGAGAGTTAGCCGCGCCAACACAGGCTGCAGCGGCGAAATTCGATCTGGAAAACATCGGCGTGCTGGATGAAGCCCTCGGGCATCCCAGCCGCGCTTATCCAACCGTGCACATCGCGGGCACCAACGGAAAAGGTTCGACGGCCGCGTTCCTGGAATCCATCTTGCGGCACGCCGGTTTTCGGACCGGACTCAACACTTCACCGCATCTAGAAAAAATCAATGAACGCATTCGCATCGACGGCGAAGAAATCAGCGACCAGGCGTTCGCGGCTGCGTTTTCGCGTATCCGCAAGGTTATTGAAGAGCTGCTTGCCGCTGGCAAACTCCGTGCTCACCCTACTTATTTTGAATGTGTAACCGCGATGGCTTTCGATTATTTCGCGCAAGAACGCGTGGATATCGGAGTTTTCGAAGTCGGACTCGGCGGCCGTCTGGATGCCACAAACATTATTAAACCTGCCGTCACCATCATTACCCGCGTCGATTTTGATCACGAAAACTTTCTTGGCCATTCGTTGCGAGAAATTGCAGGCGAAAAAGCGGGTATTTTAAAGCCCGGAGTTCCGGTTGTTCTTGCCGGGCAATTAGCCGAAGTGCGCGAAGTAGTTTTGAGACGAGCGAACGACCTTGGTTCTCCGATCATCGAAACTGAAGCCGCATATCGCATTGAGGACGAGCCGAACGCCACGCCGTCAACTCCCCGAACTTCGGCAGATTCACCAGCGCGCGCTCACATCGTGGATCGATCCTCGGGCTGGTCGATAGACATCGCACCTTCTTTGCTCGGACGATTTCAATTGCAGAACGCATTGAACGCCCTTGCGGCGGCACGCGTCCTCAATGAACGTGGATTTGAAATTTCGGACTCGGCCATTGCTCTGGGAATTTCCAACACCGCGTGGCCAGGGCGGTTGGAAAAATTGCAATTCCGACCCGATGTTTATCTGGATGGAGCACACAACTCCGCTGCTGCACGGGAACTGGCGGTTTTTCTCACTGAGAATTTCGCCGAGCGAAAAATATTCCTGATTTATGGAGCGCTGCGCGACAAGGCCGTTGACGAAGTTGCCGGGGTGCTTTTTCCTTTGGCCGCGGAAGTGATCCTCACCGAGCCGCGCACTACCCGGTCTATCTCCGCCGCCCAATTGGCGGAAATAGCAGGTCATCATGCGTCACGTTTGGTAGTCATTCCCGACGCTGAACTAGCGTTGGATTACGCCTTGTCCGCAGCCAAGCTGGAGGATGCCATTTTCATTACGGGATCACTGTATCTGGTGGGCCAACTGCGCGCCTGCTGGCATACCCGGTCGCCAGTCGCGGCGAAATCGAAAACACCGTAGAATAATCGCCTCAGGGTTGGAAATCCGATGGCGCAAGATCTTCATTGGAGTGGCAATCTTGCTCTCGCCGACCGCAGCTGTTTAAGCACTTTGAAGCAAGCGTTTTACAAAAATGACTCGCAAAAAATCACGGTCACGCAAGGAAAAGTGGAGCATTGGCGGGAACTTCAGCAGGCACCGCCCGCTGGTGGGCGTGATTATGGGTTCCACATCTGATTGGGAAACCCTCGAGCATGCGGCGAGCACTCTCGCCGGTTTAGGCATTCCGCACGAAACGCGCGTCGTCTCCGCGCACCGCACGCCCGACCTGCTGTTTGAATATGCGGAATCTGCGGAACAACGCGGGATCGAAGTCATCATAGCGGGTGCTGGTGGAGCGGCCCACCTGCCGGGCATGACTGCCTCAAAAACCGTGCTTCCGGTGCTGGGTGTGCCGGTGGCATCGAAATCGCTCCAAGGCCTGGACTCGCTGCTTTCCATAGCCCAAATGCCAGGCGGTATCCCCGTGGGAACGCTGGCAATAGGCAAAGCGGGCGCAATCAATTCGGCGCTACTGGCAGCGGCCATTCTCGGCGTCAAATATCCTGCGATCCGGGAAGCGCTCCGAAAATTCCGAGATCTTCAGACCAATCGAGTTCTAGCTGTTCCCGATCCGTCCATAGGTCCGCCGGTAAACAAGAATGACCATGGCCGGCGGGCGTACGGCTGGAAGGATCGCAGCGCTCAACGCCGCAAAAAAAGTGGGAAGCGCGCGTGACTATCGGTATTCTTGGCGGTGGGCAACTTGGTTATATGCTCGCGCTTGCGGGCTATCCTCTCGGATTGCGGTTCCGGTTTCTGGATCCTTCCCCGGAAGCGCCCGTGGGACGTATCGCACAGCGGGTGACAGCCGAATTTTCGGATCAAAGCGCGCTGGAAAAATTTGCCAATGGCCTTGAGCTGGTCACCTACGAATTTGAAAACGTGCCTCTCGAGGCTACGAAATTCCTGGCCGAGCGCGTCCCGGTGTTTCCACCGCCCGCCACACTTGACGTCGCGCAAAATC
>CAXMLS010000361.1:0-2470 GCA_964194235.1 uncultured bacterium
CGCGTCGGCAAGTCGCGCGTCCTGTATCAGGGCGATATCTGGAATGACGCGGCCGGGCCGAACTACTCGCTGGCACCCGGCGGAAAACGTATTGTGGCCATCGAGCGCGTCAAGGATCCCGAGGGCGGCAACGTAAAGGTGGTGCTTCACTGGAATCAGGAATTGCAAACCCTCACGGGCTCTAAGTAGTTGATGTCAATAAAAGACCAACCGCTCTCTCAGGACGGTTGGTCTGTTCTACGGGAAACTCCGGTTGAAGTTTCCGTGTGTGCTCTGGCAGATGCCAGAAATTCTTTCCAGTGAAAACTAAAAACGCGCGTTTTATACCGGGCGCCGGAATGGCCGGCGGCCTAATTCTTCCATGACGGAAACGGAGCGCCGGGCCAGGTTCACTAAAGGGTTCTGACTCTCGGCAACGCGGGCGATTCCGACTTCCCAAGCCTTCTGCATCATGTAAATACTGGCAACCAGCACGGCGACCCCGGCAAAGGCGGCTGTGAACAGGGCAAAGGCGGCCAGCAGCTCCCGTACAAAGTAAAGCTGCAGCGCCACCCCAATTGCCAGAAACCACCACATCCACTTGCGGTTTTTGTCGTCGGTTTTTGTCATTACTTGGCCTCGTTCCCCTTTACTTTCAGTTAGATGCGGCGCACGGGGCAGTCGATCTAGACTCGCCGCACCTGAACCATTTGACACGATCCCGGGCGTAAAATCGATGGTACAGAAGACACATTTTGCGGCCCAAACCACTCTACTAGTACGTTGCATTGCAATGGAGGTATGCCTGTATGTTATTGTAAATAAATCACTTATTCTTTTTATCGATTCCAAAAAAACTATCGCTGCAGTTTCGCTGTACCGACGGACGGCTCCTGTACTGTTGGAGAGGGAGAGAGAAAGGTTTGTTCGTAAACAGCTGAACTGTATGGGTTTAGTATAAGGGGCTGGGAGACCTAAAGAAGCCCGTTGACCTCGGCCTTGCTGTAGAACTATGGCAAATACTCGCCATTGCCGGGGAGCAAAGCCTCGGGGCCGCCCGGTAAATACAATGATTGCAGGGTCTTAGGGGTATTGGGGATTACTTGAGGGCGTAGCCGACGTCGAACGGCAGTTTGCCATCCACGCGGAGGACTTTTACGGCGCTGTTGATGGAGTAGACGTCCACCAAGCCGACGGCACCTGGGGTGGTCGTGACAGTACGAAACACGTCGTCCTCGCTGGCAACCACCTTTATAATCTCGCGCGATTCATTAAGCTTGGCGATGGTGGTTTTCACATCAGCAGTACCAAGTCCGAGAAGCTTCTGCACCGCGGTGTGCATTTCGGGAGCGGCAGGATCCTTCATAACCAGCGTGAAGCTGCGGCCATCAGGCCAGGCTTTTTGCGAACCCTTACACATCTTGCCTAACTCGGCGAGGGTGACATCGGGCAACTTGCTGCCTGCCGCCACTACCACAGCTATATTCTTAATCGCCGGAAACGCCGCGATTGCGGCGAGAAACAGAGAGAAGGTAATCAATACCGCCGCAGTTGCAGCTGATTTAACGGGCTTGGCCACCTTAGCGACGGGCTCCGTCGCGGTGGCGATGCAAACAGGTTGATAGTTGCGAACTTGGGCTTTCATTTTCCCACGCAAACCTTTCTGGGAAGTTACCAGCAAGTATCCGCAGCTGACAAGCGCTCCACAAGTGCCTGTCACGATTCTTGTGCCTTACTTACGCCCCCCTATCAATTCCGCACACCTGTCCTTTAGGCCAGTATCGCCGTTTGGTACCGGCACGGTAACTTTGCTGTTGCTGCTGCACTTTTGTGAATCTTTGGGAGAGTGTCGCTATGAATCGGATGTCTTTGCGGTCTTTTGCGGTGATGGTGCCCCTGCTGCTTACCGCTCACGTCATGCGGGCGCAAGTTAAGTCCCCGCAGTTACAAGAAGCAAAAGCGAAATCACGCGCCGCGGGAGCGCCGCGAGTGGCGCCTGCTCCGATGCTGCTTTTCGGAGCTATCCCGGTTTCAACCAACTCCCAGGAAGCGCGCAAATTCGCAGAGCTCGCACTGGATAAATATGAAAACGTGATGGTGGACGATGCCGTGGTACAAGCACGGCATGCCACGGAGAAGGATCACGATTTCGCGTTTGGCTATGCGTTACTGTCGTTTGCCTCGCGCCATAAGACTCCCAACCCCGTCGCACTGGCGCGTGCCAAGGCGCTCTTGCCTCTTGCGACTCCCGACGAACGGTTGATGGTGCGCTGGATGACCAGCGTTCAGGATCGTGAATTACTGCCAGCGATCGCCAGCATGAACGACCTTTTGAAGCACTACCCGAACAATAAGCACGTGCTGTATCTCACCTCCACATGGCTCTACGGGCAACAGGATTACGAGCGTTCGCAAAAAATGATGGAGTCATTGCTACAGCTCGACCCGAATTTCGCGCCAGTGCTGAACATGCTTGGGTACGCATATATAG
>CAXMLS010000362.1:0-6199 GCA_964194235.1 uncultured bacterium
GGTATAGGCCGGGGATGTTGATCTTTTCGGTGCTGGGATTTGTGGGGCTTACGTTTGCGATTTTGCTGCGCATTAGAGAGACAGGCCCGCACGGACACGGGCTGGAAACGATCACTACCAGAACGGCGTAGAAAACTTATGAGTTCTCTCAAGCGCGTCGAAGCTCGTGTCACAGCTTGGGAAAGCCGTGTTGCTGTAGAAAAGATTCTCGCAGCGAGAGATCTCGAAACGCTTCCGTTCCTCCGTTGGACAAGGTCGAGAGTGCTCCCGTGATGTTGCCGGCGCGAGCGGCGGTCATCGGCTCATATCCTTTCAAATAAGCGTAGAGGAAACCAGCATCGAAACTATCCCCTGCTCCAATGGTGTCGATCGGATTCACAGTGACACCGGGAATTTCCGTGACTTGCCCACGATGCTTAACGCGGCAACCGCTCTTCCCTCGCTTAACGATAATTGTGGGCACTTTATCTTCGAATGCCCTGATGGCGACATCGAGATCTACTGATCCCGTCATGCGGCAGATCTCGCTTTCGTTGGGCATGAATATATCCACTAACGGTAGTATCTCGTACAGTGGCGGTCCCCATTTGTTCGTGGGATCATCGTTGGTATCGAGCGAGATGCTGAGTCCCGCAGCCTTCAAGTAACGCAGCACGTCCACGATGCCGCGGTGCAGTCCGGTCTGCAGATAGAGCGAGGAAATATGGAAGTGCCGCGCCTGTGTCAAACTGTCGAAGTGCAGATGTTCGGCGGTTAGCGAAGCGATGCTGCCAACATAACTCAGGCTATGCCGCACGTCTCCATGCGGCAGCAGAATCGTGACGCCGGTGGTGAGGGAAGGATCGATAACCGCGCCAGAGGTTTCCACACCGACCTGGCGCAATCGATCGATAGCGATGCGACCGAAGTCATCATCACCTACGACCGTCGCAAAACGCACTCGCAACCCTAAAGCAGCGGCGTTGTGAGCCACGATCGCCGACGAACTGCCCAGTGTTGATACGAAGTTGCTCCCCAGCAGATCGCGTTCGGTTTCCATTAGCAGCGGCAAACCGTACAAGATCAAATCTAGATTCAGCTCGCCGGCAATGGCCAGATCGAAAGGCTTATCATTGTGAATCTGGGAATCTATGATTAGGTCCGCAGTATTTTTCTCACGCATCGCGATCCGAAATGATAGCAGTGCATCGGAGGGAAAACATCGCTAATGCGCTGAAATTTCGGCTTCTATGAGCGGCGATGATGAATACCAGAATGTTAAGTTCACGGTCATTCCCCGCGTTGACCGCTGTAGAGATAGCGGCTATATTTTGAATTCTTCAGAAACGGCTACAGAGCGATTTCAATGTCAAAAGGAGCTATTTCTTGATGAATCGGCGCGTAGCACTCGTCACTTTAGGTTTCGCAGCGTTCAGCGGAGTGGCGCGTTCGATTTCCAGACCGCTTCGAATGCTGCAGTCTTCCAGCACACTGTCAAACAAAACTTTGGACGACATCCTGCGCGAAGATTTGGCACGTCTGGCGCCACGCGTGTACTCCGAAGAAGGCATCCCGGTGTTTCTGGTTTGCGAGAATTTAGTGGCGGACAAGACTTCACGAGCGCCAGCCAAGGTTGCCTTGACACCTACGAACACAGCTCTCGCGTCGGCGCTCCACCGCAACGCCGAAGCGTGGCAGCGCATCCGGCCGGACGCGCAAGGCAAGGATGTCGCCCAGCTTATCGAGGTGTTGGCTGACCGGGATTTCACTCTCGGCGGAACTGTGGAGGGACAGTGAGCGATACTGCCAGTTTCGCTGAACGGACCGCTGGACTCGAGCGCTTGTACTCTACTCGCCCGCTCATCCGCGCGGTCAACTTTCATAACGCCTCCGTCGCGAAAGTGGAGCAATATGACCGCCAGCTTACTCAGTACAGCCAATTCTTTTCTTCCGTGAATCAGGACGAGCTCGAGGAATATTTGGTCACCGGCCAGTGGCACAAGCCAAAACCCGGGCTGATCGTTTCCATCTACGAAGGCTATCGCAATGGTTATGACGTGCTTTTGCCGCTGGTGGAAAAGCATGGCTTGATTGGATGGTTTTTTGTCATCAGCGGATTCGTGAATGCGGACGTCAAAGATCAGCTGTCGTTCGCGTTGAGCCACGATATTGACATGCTCACGCGAGAGTATCCGGATGGCCGCTACGCGATGACTTGGGATGAGATTCGTAAACTGGACCGCAAGCACGTAATCGCCAGTCATACGCGCTCGCACACGCAGTTGTCGCTGTTGCCGCCCGCAACCATGGAAGAGGAAATCGTCGGCGCGCAGGAGCAGTTTAAGAAACACCTGGGACACTCGGTGCGGGCTTTTGCTTCGTTGACCGGCCCGGCGTATGGCGAGCACGCGCCGACGGATAAGTTAGTGAACGCCGCGGGATACGACTTCGTCTTTTCGAACTTCCGCATTCAACGTATCCGCGCCAAACATAGCTAGGAATTCCCTGGCATTACGTTAACGAGGGGCTTCTAAATTTTCTAGAAATTGTCACGGGGAACTGCGGAGCCGCTGCCACCGACCAGAAAATCGAAGTCGGCGCCGTCATTGGCTTGCATTACGTGGTCGATGTAAAGCCTGGTGTAGCCGCGCGCAGCATCCGGCAATGTGGGTCGCCAGGCAGCACGCCGGCGCTTCAGCTCAACGTCGTCCACCAGCAGTGACAGCGTGCGGGCTTCCACGTCGAGCGCGATCAGATCGCCATTTTGGACGAGGGCCAGAGGCCCGCCGGCCGCCGCTTCCGGAGCGCAGTGCAGCACCACCGTTCCATAGGCCGTCCCGGACATGCGCGCGTCGGAGATGCGAACCATGTCGGTGATGCCGCGTTTCAAAATCTTTGGCGGGAGAGGAATATTGCCGACCTCCGCCATGCCTGGATAACCTTTCGGCCCGCAATTCTTCAGCACCATAACGCAGTGCTCGTCTACATCCAGCGAATCGTCGTTGATACGCGCGTGAAGATCTTCGATGGATTCGAATACGACGGCCCGGCCTGTATGTTTGATCAACGCAGGCGACGCGGCCGAGGGCTTCAGGACCGCCCCGTCGGGAGCGAGATTGCCCTTTAGTACGGCGATGCCACCGTTTGGTTTTAAAGGTGTGTCGAACTGGTGGATTACTTCTCGATTCCAGCAGGGCGCGTGCTGGTTGTTCTCCCAAAGGGAACGCCCATTCACGGTGAGAGCGTCCTTGTGCAGCAGATCGTTTTCACCCAACTCGCGAATGATGGCCGGTAGGCCGCCCGCTTCGAAAAAATCTTCCATCAGGAAGTGCCCGGACGGCATGATGTCGAGCAGGCAGGGCACTCCGCGTCCGAGTTTATCCCAATCGGCGAGACTTAGTTCGAGGCCCAATCGGCGCGCCAGAGCAATCAGGTGGATTACCGCGTTGGTAGATCCGCCGATGCCGGCGTTGACGCGCACGGCATTCTCAAGCGCCTGACGAGTCACGATCTTCGACATGACCACGTCATGCTTCACCATCTCAACAATGCGGCGGCCAGCCTCGCGGGAGAGCAGGTTGCGGCGCGCATCCACAGCGGGAATTGCGGCGTTTCCCGGCATGCCCATTCCGAGGGCTTCCACGAGACAGGCCATCGTAGAAGCCGTGCCCATGGTCATGCAGTGCCCCTGCGAGCGGTGCATGCACCCTTCGGCCTCGTGGTACTCCGAAAGGGTGATCTCGCCGGAGCGAAGTTGCTCGCTCATGGAAATGGTATTTGTTCCCGAGCCGATGTGGGTGCCCTTGTAAACACCTCGCAACATCGGGCCGCCGGAAATGCCAATGGTGGGGACGTCGACGCTCGCTGCTCCCATGAGGAGCGCTGGCGTAGTCTTGTCGCATCCCATGAGTAGCACGACGCCGTCCAGCGGATTGGCGCGTATGGATTCCTCGACATCCATGGAAGCGAGGTTGCGATAGAGCATGGCCGTGGGGCGCAGCATGGTTTCGCCCAAGGACATGACGGGAAACTCGAGCGGAAAACCGCCCGCTTCGAGTACGCCCCAGCGCACGTGATCGGCGATGGTTTTGAAGTGCGTGTTACAGGGGGTGAGCTCCGACCAGGTATTGCAGATACCAATCACCGGACGGCCATCGAACTGGTCTTGCGGAAATCCGCGGTTTTTCAGCCAGGAACGGTAATAGAAACCATTTTTGTCCTGACGAGCGAACCACGATTGGCTCCTGAGTTTCTTCTTTTCGGCGGTCATTCAGCGTCGGCCATAATGTGTAAATTTCCTGATGATTGCTCGATTTTGAGAGTGTAGGACGATGGTGCCTCATGCTAAGACCGCTGTTACAAATACTTAAATTAACCTGTGGAAATGACCGTGCAAGCGCTTACCGCCTTTGTGGTGTAATGTAATCTCAAATCCCGGCTCCGTCGTTTCGGCGTTTATCCTGGCGGCGAAAAACTTCACGTATGGCTTAACGCGCGGATGAACGGTCAGGGGCGCAGTTTGAAAGTTAAAAGATAAATCATGGAGCCATCCCGCATTATCGTCATCTCAGATAGCTTTCATACCATGCCTGAGGCCGTGGCTCTACTGAAAACGTCAGCCCACGAAATTACCTATGTACCGGACCTCACTCCATGGGTGGATCTGAAGCCTGACGATCGTCGGGCTTTAAAACAGGCCCGCGCGGTTATCATGGGCCGGGTGCTTGGTACTGATGCCGCGGCGTTATCGCTGGCGCCCCACCTGCGGGTGATCGCGCTGCATACTTCGGGCTCGGACAACGTGGACTTGGACGAGGCCACCCGCCGAGGCGTGTTGGTAACCAATGTTAAAGGCGTGAACGCGGAGCAGTGCGCCGAGTTTGCGATGGGCTTGATGCTCTGCGTGGTGAGACAAATCTTAACTGGCGACCGCGCCCTCCGGGCCGGGATGTGGGTTAGCCGCACGCACACGAGCATGGATGTTCATGGCTCTACCGTGGGGGTGATTGGGCTTGGCCGGATCGCCAAAGCATTCGTTAAGCGTGCGCGCTCCTTCGGTGTGCGCATTCTGGTCCACACGCGGACTCAGAACGCCGCTCTGGCGAAGGAGCTGGACATTGGGTACTCGTCCTTGGACGACTTGCTCACAAGCGCGGACATTGTGTGCTTGTTTGCTTCGCTCACCAAAGATACGCGTCACATGATTGGCGCGAGAGAATTAAGTTTGATGAAGAAGTCGGCCTTCCTGATCAATGTTGCGCGAGGGGAGTTGCTCGATCAGGACGCTTTGCTGCGCGCTTTGCAAAACGATCAGATTGCGGGCGCGGGTCTCGACGTGTTCGAGGTCGAGCCGTTCATTGATTCTCCATTTTTCGCGCTTGAAAATGTCGTGCTAACGCCACACCAGGCGGGACTGACGCGTGGGGGCAAAGTTGCAGCGGCCCTGCGAGCCGCACGGAACGCCTTGGAAGTTCTCGAGGGAAGAATGCCCAACGACGCAATCAATGTGGGCTCGTTGGCGGCGGAAAAATCCAAATGACGAGCAAATCGCGAACGCAATATCAGGGGTGTAGCGATTCCGGTTGCAACCGGCGCGGGCAAATTTTCGCATCAGAAAATAACTACGCTTAGGATTGGATTAATCCGATCCCAACGCGGCATGGAGACCGTTTTGAAACAGCGTCAGAAGTTGGTGCTCATCGGAGCCGGCAGTACCGTCTTCACTCAACGATTGGTCGCGGACGTCATCCTAACCGGGCAGGCCGACAAATGGGAATTAGCACTTGTTGACATCGATCCCGTCACTCTCGATGCCGTCGACCGGCTCGTTCGCAAAATGCTGACGATGAAGGGCGTCAGCTTTCCAATCGTGTCAACGACGGACCGGCGAGAGGTCCTTCCAGGCGCTGATTTCGTCGTCACCACCATTGCCGTGGGCGGGCGTCGCGGCTGGGAACTCGACGTGCAGGTGCCTCGCAAACACAAAATTTACCAGCCCGTCGGAGACACCATGATGCCGGGCGGAATCTCACGCGCCTTGCGCATGATTCCGCAAATGGTGGCCATTGCCGAAGACGTCAAAAATTTGTGTCCGAAGGCTTACTTCTTCAATTATTCAAATCCGATGACCGCGCTGTGCCGCGCGATACGGCTCAAAACGGGCGTGCCGGTTATCGGCTTGTGTCACGGGGTTCATTACGTCGAGGGCATTCTGGCGCGC
>CAXMLS010000363.1:0-3073 GCA_964194235.1 uncultured bacterium
CCGCGCTATCAATCGACAGGTCCTAAACGACCTGGGTTTTGTTCGCGGCGTGACGCATGCTGAATTTTTGAAAGCTGATTTCGACGGAAAGTTTTACTTCATTGAGGTCGCTGCTCGCGTTGGCGGCGCGTATATCACCGATTTAATCGAAGCGGCGACCGGCATTAATCTCTGGAGGGAATGGGCACGCCTTGAAGTGGGCGCGGGCCAACAGCCATACCAGATTCCGCCGGTCCGCCGCGAGTTTGCGGCCGTGATTTTGTCCCTCGCGCGGCAGGAACATCCGGACACTTCGGCCTACGACGATCCGGAAATTGTTCAGCGCATTTCCAAATACCATCATGCCGGCGTCATATTGAAGTCGCCGCACTCCAGCCGCATCGAGGAATTGTTGGCAAACTACATGAAGCGTTTTCAGCAGGATTTTCTGGCGACCGCGCCAGTGCCAGAAAAAGCTACGTCATAGCACCGGAGTTTGACCTTGCGCATGGTATTGAGTAAATTCGCCGAGCTTGCGTGCCAAACAGTAACCGCCTGATTCTCAGCGAAATGCATATTTTCCCCCGCGATTTATGTGTTATCTTGTCGTACCCTGTCCTCTGGTCCAGTAACTGTCACGCACATACGGACCACGCTGTGTTTGCAGTGCCATATCCCAAGGAATAGAGTTTGCTGTACCCCGGCCGGACATCTTTGTCGTTTGGGGGCTGTCCCTTGGGAGGTCCGATGTGGAGTAACAAGAAACCGGAAACGTCGCAGGCCGCGCAACCGGAGCCAAAAATATTACATTCGAATGAGCCGCCGAGGCCTGCTCCGGCGACTTGGGAGGGAACAACCACCATGAGTACTGATGCAATGCGTCCACTGGGCGCTACTGCCGACCGCGCCGCAGCACGGCTCGGGTCTAGCCTGCACGTGAAGGGCGAGATATCCGGCAATGAAGATCTGCTGATCGATGGCTCCGTCGAAGGACTGATCCAGCTTGATGAGCGGAAACTGACCATCGGAGCCAGCGCCAAGGTTACCGCCGACATTATTGCCCGTGAAGTCGTGGTTTACGGCACAGTCAAAGGCAATCTCCGCGCGAAAGATCGAATCGAAATTAAGAAGGACGGTTCGGTGAATGGCGACCTTACTACCGCACGGATTATGATCGAAGACGGAGCGTACTTTAAGGGCTCCATCGAGATCGACAAGTCCGCCGATAAGGAGTCGTCCGGCACAAACGCGTTTGCCCGCACGTCTTCACCGGCTACCGCTTCAAAAACAATTTAACTTTCGCTTCGTGAATCTTTCAAAAGGCGGCCCGGGATAATCCCCGGCCGCCTTTCTGTTTTCCTTAGTGAGACCTGCTCTCCGTAAGCCTGCAAAAAATATTAGCTCTTTGCCTGACTCGAACCACCCCGTGGTCAGACCTTTGTAGCGATTTCACTCTGACATATTTATTAACTTGATACGTATATCAAATAGTATATCGTCATGCTGTCTGTTGACTAATCCCGTTCCGGAGAGTTTCAGGGCCAGTTGCGAAGTACCAGTAGGAGTCTCCGTGGGAGAGTGTCGAAGCCTGAAAGTTGTCTCAATCTTTCTGATCGCAGGAATTTGCGCAGGATGTGGCGGCACGGCTTCCAGTATTGGGCCTCCGCCACCGCCGCCTGCAGCGGCGGACTTCACTCTTACGGTAAGCTCTGCCTCTTTATCCATTAGCCAAGGCGACGTCGGCCCTTCGGTTACTTTCTCCGTTACTCCGCACAACAGCTTCAACGCCTCTGTGCAAATAACTTTTACCAACCTTCCGGCCGGCGTCACGTCCAATCCCGCGAGTCCTTTTACGGCCGAACCCGGTACAAATACCGCCGTGGTTTTCGGCGCCGCGACGAGCGCAGGTACCGGAAGCTTCATCGTCTCTGCAGAAGGCGTTAGCGGCGCGCTTTCGCATTCGGCGACTTTGACTCTTGCCATACTGGCTTCGAATTTGCCGGCGCTTCCTCGCACCACTTTTATTCGAACGGATGCCGTCGCAGGCGCCGACAATCCCGCCGGTGAACCTCACCACCGTCACCTCGTTTACGATCCCGCGCACAAAAACATTTTTATCGCCAATCACGCCATGAATCGTCTCGACGTGGTTTCGGCTGTCGATCAAAGCGGCGTGGCGCAGATCGCGATTTCTGGGATCACCAGCGTCGACCTTTCCGCCGACGGAGTCACAGTTTGGACTGGCACCAGCTTGAATGAAGTCGTCGCGGTAGATGCGGCTTCGCTAAAGGTAAAACGCATTTACATGCAGCCCGGTGTTAGGCCTTTGCCGGTGACGGTCTTCGATCGACCCGTCGAAGTGCTATCGCTCGCAAACGAAAAGTGCTTCCTCCGTCTGCGGCAGTCCGGCTCTTCCGAAGCTTTGCTTGCTCTCTGGGATCCCGTGTCAGATGCGTTGACGAACCTGACCTCGACTGCGCCCCAGCTATTCCAGAGCGGCTTAGGAGCGATAGCTCGTTCCGGCGATCAAACAAAGGTCATTGTGGCTTCCAACGATTCCAGCGGTGAAATCGCCATCTTCGATTCGAACGGCGCTTTGATAGCAGGCCCGCATTCTCTGGGTACCGGCTCGATTACCTGGGTCGCCGCCAATACTGCCGCCAGTCGATTCGCTGCGGCGTTCACGGCCAACGGAACCGCGCAGGTGCTCCTCCTCGACGCCAGTCTCAATCAGGTTGCGAGTTACAACTCCGGAGTCACTCATGCGCTGGCGTTTTCGCGCAATGGAAATTTTCTTTACGCAGCAGAATCGTTTCTGGGCGCGCCGGTGATAACAATTTTGGACGGCCACGATGCCCACGTCATCGGACAGGTTCCGGACATCGCGATACAGGGAATCACCTCGCAGATCGAGGATGCCGATGAAACGCAGCTTCTTTTCGCACTGTCCAATCGTGGCGTCAGCTTTGTTGACGCGAAAAATCCGGTCGCCCTCTCCGGTATGGTTCCGGAGTTTGCCGCCGCGCCGCCCAGCACGCCATCCGAAGGGCCCAATTCCGGCGGCACAACACTGATACCTGTCTCTTATACACAT
>CAXMLS010000364.1:0-2926 GCA_964194235.1 uncultured bacterium
GGTAAAAATTCGCACGCGCGAATTAAGGTGTTCCAGAAATTCTGGAAATTCGAAGTGCAGTTGCAGCGATTTCCATAAGCGCTCGCGCGCCTCGTGCTCCGATTTCGCGCGGACCAGAAGATTTAATTTGTCGCGGTGCTCGCGGAAGAGCCCGGCAACCAGATAACTGCCCAGATAGCCGGTAGAGCCGGTTACGAAGATCGCCATAAAGGGTCGGGCGGAGCGGTGGAACCAGAAAGCGTCGCCCGCGCTGGCTTCGCGGTCCAGTCCAGTTCGCGGGGCGCGCGCGATTCCAGCGGGCGGCCCTCCATCAAGGGGTAGCACCAGCGTCGCAGCGCCGGAATATGCACGTTAATCCAGTAATCCCACCAGTCGATCAGCTCCGGCGCAAAATCAAACGTCGCGCGCTCTTCCGCCGGAAGCGCCGCGGAAAGCATCCGCGTGTTCTCGCATTCGAACACGTGATCGTTGTGCAGAATAAATGGCTCGTACAACTCGATCAGCTTTTCCGCGCGATTCAAATCGCGCTCCGCCTTGGCCAGCGGCGGCTTTTTCATTTTCAGCGCAATGGCTACGCGATTGATGCGCGACACCACCGCTTTTTGCATGGGGATCGACAGGCGCTCGTATCGCTGCTTGGAAACTGGGATCGTCTCGAACTTCACTTTCAGCCAGTTATCCACGCTTTGCAGCATGCGGTAGTGCTTGCGGTGCGCGAGCCCGGTCAGCTCGATACTGCGTCCCATGTTCACCGGATTGATCGCCGAGGTCGCCAGCTGATACATGCGCGCATTGCATCGCGCAATCACTGCCGCCGCGATTAAGCTCATTCCGCGGCACACCATGTCCACGGGAATCACGTCCAGGCATTTCTGCGCGTTGGTCGGCAGCTGCCGAAAATTTGTGCCCAGCAAATACGAAAGTGGGCCCGAAGTGTTGATGCCTTCGTTCCATCCGGAAAACGGCGAGCGCTCCGAGCTTTCCACAATCGACGGCCGCACGATCGCAATCGGCATGTCGCCGCCGCGCCGCGCCAGCACCGATTCTCCCAGACTCTTCGTGAACGTATACGTATTCGGCCAGCCCAGATGCTGCGCGCGACGCATTCCCACGCGCACCAGCCGGTTGCGCGCCCACCGAATACGATTGCGCTTCAACACACCGGCCAGTTCTTTTGCCGGCACTGCCGAGTCATCGCCGCCGCGCCCCAGCGCTTGCCGCCGCAACGCCTTGGAAATTTCCACGCCTTGCGCGCGTTCTTCCACGCGCTTGATGGTTTCCTGCAAAGACTCAATTTCGCGGTCCACATCAAAATCGCGATCGCCGGTGGGGTTGTAGTTCGCTTTCAGTTCTTCCGTCACGCGCCCGTCACGCATGCCCACTACGTAGCACGTCGACAGGTGCATCAACCCTGCGTGCTCGCAGCGCCGAATAAAATCCAGCAGGTACACCGCGGAGTCCACGTTCGAGGACAACGCTTCCCGCAAATCCGGATTAAAATCCGTCAGCCCCGCGCTGTTCACGATTAAATCCAGCGACTTCGTCAACCGCGCCTGCGTGCTTCCGTCCAGCCCCAGCCCCGGCTGGCTCACATCGCCTTCCACCACCTCTACTTTTTCTTTTAAAAACGCGCCGAGGTTTCGCCCGTAACGTTCCTGCAGCGTATCGAACGTCGGCGATTCCTCTACAATTTTTTCAAACCGCCGCTGCGCCGAGGTAGTGCGATTCCGCCGGATCAGCAGCGTGATTTTGCCGATCTCCGGAATATTTTCAAGCAGGTTTACCAGCCACACCTTGCCGATAAATCCCGTCACTCCAACCAGCAGGATGTGGCGATTCGCCAGCGTGCTCCGAACGGACAAATTGTTCACGCGCGGGCTTTCGCCAAATAGCGCCACCGCTCTTCCCGTCGGTGGCGCATGCCGCGCGCTGCTTTCTATCACCGCGTCGGGCAACTCGGGTTTACGTCCCCATCCAAGCTGTGTCACTAATTTTTGGCGCGCAATCCGTCCATCGGTAGAACCGCTGGCCACCCACGCCAGAGGTCCGCGCGGCCGCACCACTGGATCCAGCAACCGTCCCGTGGCGATCCCCTCGCGAAATTCCAGCCGGTTCGCGATGATCGACTCCACTCCAAAGTGTTTCGCCAGCGGCCGCAAAATATGTTCCAGCAGTTGGCTCACCAGCACCACCTGCTCGCCCCCGCGAATTGCCTCTACCAGTGTTTCCACCGCTTCGCGCCGCATCTTCGGCTTCAAAACGTAGTGAAAATATTCCTCGCCCAGCAGATCAAGGCGGTCGCGGCTCACCCCGCGCAGCAGCGTGTGCAAAAATCGCGTGGCAAACGTACGGCTGGCCGCATACAAAAATGGCCGCGTCAACGCCATGCCCGCCATCCCCGCCCGCCGCGCCCAACGCTCCGAGTAGCTTCGCGAATTCCACGTAAAAAACAGTACCGGCCGCAGCGCTCCCAATTCGAGCAGGGACCCTTCTACGCGCCAGTAAGTAATGGCTTTAGAAGCGCCGGCGTTAGAGCTTCCGGATTTAAAGGCGGCCGCCTCGTGGCCAACAATGGCGCCCTGCCCGTTCCTCGAATTGTCGTGTGAAGTTGACATGCCTGGTGAGCAACGAACCGTTACGACACAACCAATAATCTCCGAACCGTGCCTCGGAGCTATCCTTATTCTTCACCCTCTACGGAATCGGCCTCGCACGCGCCGTAAGCCGCGTTCAAGGCCCGCCAGCCACACCTCTGGCTCCCAAAATTACGCCTAAAAGTAGCACTCCCGGCCCATTTCCCGCAAGGCGCGCCGGCGCTGGTATTGCCAACGGTGGTCAAAGCAATTTATTGCTGTTAAGTCCGATAAGCGCGCTCGATCATACTGTAACTCGAGGCGCACACGTCGCCCCGACCGATATACAATGC
>CAXMLS010000365.1:0-2254 GCA_964194235.1 uncultured bacterium
AGAGGAAGGACCCCAGACCCAGTCTCGGATTGGATACAGAGCGCCAATTGTCGTCGAGATCTGATACTCCCCAGATACTCTTCGGACCTCCTGAAGCGAGGAGATTCTCCACGAAAGACTCGATTGGTTCACCAGTATCGTTTTCAAACCTCGTTCTGAGTTCGGCATCCAGCCGGCTCAGGTTTTGTCGGATTCTGCCGTGTATTTTTTTCCACTCCCGGTCGCTCGCAGGCCGAAAGCCGAACTTCGGCCAAACCATGCCCCGGCCGACCAGGCCCGCGGTTAGCCTGACCGCGGTGATATCCAACTCAACATACAGTGCGATTGCGTTTTCTAGGAGTCTGCTAGCCAAATGACAATTTTGATAGGCCGAGGCAATAACCAGCTGATGGTGAAAAACCTCCTTCTTGCGAGTCAGTATGATACGCCTCCCAACTGCCATTGGTCTCTGTCCATCGTTGACGATGATGGAATACGTAATATCGAGGTTCCGCGATATGAATACTCGCACGGCATTAGGAGTCCATATCCCATTATTTAATTTGGATAAGACAGTCGTTGGAGTAAGATGATGGCCGAATGCTGCAGGCCAGCGAATAACCTGCGATGCTTGCCTCTTACCTTTAAGTGTATAAATGCCCGCCAATATTGCAAACGTGAGACCAGTCGGAATGCGAATTTTAATCTTCCCCATTAAATGAACTAGCCGGTTACCTCCCCAACGACTTTGTTCGTCCGGTAACCACATCCTAAATCGCGTCAAGAAGGAGGAAGAGGAGTGTACGGATTGCAAATTGTGAACAACATACGACATCGTTTCACCTTACTTGAATCCTGGCTAGATCGCGGCGCCGTCATTATTATCTTCTTTGAAACTAGTTGTCGAGCACTTGCGACAACCCGGTGACTCTCAAACATCGCATTAAGTCTGTACCTTGCATTCAGATAAAGAAGGGGCTTTGAACGACACTCTTTACGGATGTAGTTTCTCATCGCGAGTGGCGCATCCTTGTGTTTTTGTTTTGGAAAGGATTGGCATTTTTTCGGTGGGGATCGAAAATTGAATCTACTTCACAAGTAGCCGTTCCTCGAACCAACGCGTCTTGACACCTCCACAAGCGCGGGACTAGGCTGACCCCAGTTATTCCCCCAAGGGCCCCCGAGAGATTCAACAAAGGAGAGAACCTTTATGCATCGACTGGTACTGATGGGTGCAATGGTGTGCTTCGCGGTAACCACAGCAGGCGCGCAAACCAAAACCTCGGGAACCGCAAAGTTTGCAAAGGCCGACCCGCAACTTATGATTCCCGCGGGCGACCGCCCGGATCACACGCTGGGCGTGGCGCAAGCGAAATGTACCTGGAGCAAGCCGGAGGAGCTCGGCGGCGATAAATCGAAGGATTGCGTTAATACGGAGACCAATGAAGTCAGCGGCAATCGCCTTCGCATTCGCGGCGTGAATGTGACCGCCATGCAGAGCGGCGACAAGTGTTTCGCGTCCTATCAAGGAACCGGAATGCTGAAGGAAGGCGTGATGCAAAGCGGCAAGGGTACCTGGATGTATACGGGCGGTACCGGCAAACTGAAGGGCATCACGGGCAAAGGCACGTACGTGTGCAAGTCGGCGGGCGACGGTGTTTCGTGCGATATCGAAGGCGATTATCAACTGGCGAAATAGCCGGGTGCGGATGAGGCGACGGCCCATGGGGCACCTAGGGCCTGTACCAAAAAAAAAGACAAAGCGAAGAGAGGTTCCTCCACTCCGTAAGCCGACTCATTCGCCCACCCGGAGAGGGCGAATGAGGGGAAGAAGCGTCGACTTACTCCGGTCGGAATGACAACTTTTTGGAGTGGGCGTTTTGGAGGCGCAGCGAGGCGCCTTCGTCCGGCAGGATGGATGGGTATTGATTCGAAGTTAGATAACTGTAAGGCGTGGTTAGGGTTTTTTTGCTTCGACCAGGAGGCGGCGGAGCTTGGTTAGATCGTTCAGGATGCGGCGGCTGGCGGCCATGTGCGATGCCAGCTGATTCAGTTTTAACTTTACCAGGTGCAAGGCCTGGTGGCGGCGTGCCAGTCGCGGATCTTTGGCGCGAAGAATTTCCGCTTCAATTTCGCCGTGGGCTTCGCGAGTCGCGGCCAGCAGCTGATTCACATATTCGCGAGCGCTCTCAATATTGTCGAACGGCGTTTCCGACTGGTAGGTCATCGCGGCTTTCTCCGGGGCACGGTTCTTTATCTGTCTCTTATACACATC
>CAXMLS010000366.1:0-12216 GCA_964194235.1 uncultured bacterium
ATTGTCGGCATGCCGACAATTTGTACCTTGTGATGACCTCATCGCCGTTCTTCCGCGCCAATTTCCGAAAAGTCCGCGACGGTCGTGAACTCTTTCAGCAGCTGCGCCAGCAGCGTCAGCCGGTTTGTCCGGATGCGCTCATCGTTGGCCATCACCATTACCTCTTCAAAGAAGCGGTCCACCGATGGTCGCAGTCCGGCAACAACCTCCAGGGCCTCCTGATACTTCCCTGCGCGTTTGGCCGTCTGCACCCGCGCTGCCGCCTCGCGCATGTCGTGATAAAGTGCGCGCTCCGCATCGTGGTCGAACAACTCGATCTGTACATGCTTCCCGTCGGCGCCGCTCAGGTTGGCTTTCTCCAAGATCTTTCGCACCCGCTTGAACGATACCGCCAGCGGCTCGAAGTTCTTCGACTTACGGATCGATTTAAGCGCCACCAGACGTTTTTGCGCATCCACCAGGTCGTCTGCCCCGGCGCGAAATATCGCATTCACTTCGTCGAAGGCGAATCCATCGCGGTCCCGGAAAATAAATTTCGCACGATCCAGAATAAAGTCCAGCACTTGTGTCTCTTGCGCCGCGGTCATCGCCTTCTTGGGCTTGTGCACCAGCAACGCCTTTGCCGCCGAGCCCATCGTCAGCGAAAGCGAAACCGGAAGCTTCTTTTCCAAAATGATTTTAACGATGCCCAACGCTGCACGCCGTAGTGCGTACGGATCGCTTGAGCCGGTCGGCACTACTCCAACCGTAAAACATCCCGCGATGGAGTCCAGTTTGTCCGCGAGCGCCACAGCGCAGCCGGTAACGTTGCGCGGTATCGGATCCGTCAAGCCCACCGGCCGGTAGTGATCGTAAACCGCGTCCGACACTTCGTCCGGTTCGCCCTGCGCGCGCGCATAAAGGCCGCCGACGATTCCCTGCAGCTCAGGAAACTCCCGCACCATCTCGGTGGCCAGGTCGCACTTGGCCAGCTCCGCCGCGCGGTCCGCTTCCGCCACGCGCGCGTTGATGATGCCGCTGCTGTACCACTGCTCCGTCAGCCACCGCGAGATAGCCCGCACACGCTCGACCTTGTCGCGATAGCTTCCCAGTCGCGATTCATATGTCACGCGTTCGAGTTTCGGTAAGTTATCCGCGAGTTGCGTCTTCTGATCCGACTTCCAGAAAAATTGTGCGTCCGCGAATCGCGCACGCAGCACTCGCTCGTGCCCCGCGCGCACCAGGCCACGCGGATCTTTTGCCAAGTTGATCACCGCCAGGAAATGTGGCGCCAGTTCCCCGCGCTTATTCTCCACTGCAAAATACTTTTGATGATCGCGCATCACGGTGACAAGAATTTCGTCCGGTAGATTCAGATACTCCGTATCGAAATCGCCTTCGATCACTGTCGGGTACTCATTCAAGTAACACACGAGGTTTTTAAGGGATGTATCTTCGTGTATCTGGAAGCCGCTTTTTCTTGCCAGCTGCGTCAATTCTCTTTCTATCTTTTCCCGCCGCGCCTGCGGGCGGACAATCACGCCATTGGAGCCAAGTTTCTTTTCGTACTCCGCGAAATTACGTATCGTGAGCTGTCCTCGTCCCAGGAAGCGATGCCCAAGTGTTTTATCGCCAGATAAAACGCCACCGTAAGAGAACCGCACCGGCTTACCATCCAGCACCGCCAGCAGCCAGCGAATGGGCCGGATAAAGCGCGCGCCATCCAAGCCTGTCCACGTCATCGAGCGCGGCCAGGTCAAATCGTGAATCGCGCGAGGCAAGATCTCGCTCAGAATTTCTTCCGCCGTTCTCCCCCGCTTCACCTGCTTGGCCGCAAGGTACTCGCCCTTCGACGTGTGAATGAGGTGCAGTTGGTTAACTTGAAGCCCTTGTTTTTCCGCAAAGCTTAGCGCTGCACGCGTTGGAAAGCCTTCGTGATCATACGCCACGGATTTCGGCGGGCCGGTCACGTCGCTGGTGACGTCGGCCTGCTTGGGCGTCAGTCCACGCACCCACGCAGTCAGTCGGCGCGGCCCGCTGAACGTTTCTACCGTTACGCCATCGATTAGATTTTCCGCCGTCAGCAGCTTGATGATATTTGTGCGGAGTTCTTCTTCCGCGCGCGGCAGCATCCCGGCGGGAATTTCTTCGCAGCCGATCTCGAAGACCAGCTCCTGTTTCTTCTCAGGTTTGGCTGCGGACGGTTGCGCCAAGGTGGTTTTGCGGTTGAGCGTACTCATGCGCGCAGCTCCCGGCGCTTTGCAGGGCCGCCGATTTGTTCCAGGTACGCCGCTGCCGTTCTGCACGCGGCGCTACGCACTCGTGCCATCAGCGCTGCCCGTTCGGTCGTGGAAATAACGCCCCGTGCGTCCAGCAAATTAAAGAGGTGCGAGCACTTCAGACAATGATCGTACGCCGCCAGAAGCGGATAGCGTACGCGATCCTCCCCTTTGCTCGCTGCGAAACCTTCAAGTAGTTCTTTAGATTGTTTTTCGTGTAAATCGAATTCCGCACGGATCGCGTGCGCGTCGCTGCGATCGAAACTGTAAACGGAAAGTTGCTGCTCTTCCGCCAGTCGAATCTGCCCATACGTTTTATCCGCGGACCAGCGCAGGTCATACACGCTGTCGACGCCTTGCAGGAAAGCGCAGATGCGTTCCAGTCCATACGTCAGTTCCACGGAAATCGGATCGAGGTCAATTCCTCCGCTCTGCTGGAAATAGGTGAACTGGGTAATCTCCAGTCCGTCCAGCAGTACCTGCCAGCCGATGCCCCACGCGCCCAGCGTCGGCGATTCCCAGTTGTCTTCTTCAAATCGAATGTCGTGAACACGCAGATCGATACCAATTGCGCCAAGACTCTTGAGATATATGTCCTGAACGTCTGCGGGCGAGGGTTTAAGTATTACTTGAAATTGCGAATGCTTATAGAGGCGATTGGGATTCTCGCCGTACCGGCCATCGGCGGGTCTGCGGCTCGGCTGCACAAAGGCAACGCGGTAGGCCTCCGGCCCCAGGACACGAAGAAACGTTTCCGGGTGCATGGTGCCGGCTCCCACTTCCACATCGTAGGGTTGCTGAAGAACGCATCCCTGCCGCGCCCAGAATTGCGACAGCCGTAAAATGAGATCCTGAAAATTTAACCCAACAAGTTTTTTCTCAGGTTTTACTTTAGATTTCAATTGTTCTCCAGTAGCTGTTTCGTTCCCAATTTTCGCTCGGTATGGTGCTCCACCCAGCCGAGCGCCGCGTCGCGTAATTCTCTCACGCTTAACTTTAATTCTTCGGGGAACGCGATGCGGTCAAGCCGCTCTCCCGTGAAACGTTCCGCCAGCTCGCGGGCTGCTGGATGCATCGCCGGCATTCCCGTGCGGCGGCACTTCTCGCACAGCAGGCCCGGCTCCCAGTTGGCGAAATACGAAGCGCGCGCGCCGAACGGAGTAGAACAAACCGCGCAACGATCGAAGCGCGGGAGCCAACCGCTCAATCGCACAGTCCAGAAGGCAAAATAGCCCAGCGGCAAAATCCAATCGCCGGTCCGCTCGATTTCCTGCGCCGTAAGCAGGATCAAGCGAAACATCGACTCCGAAACTTCGTGTTCGGGCAGCACCAGTTCCGTGACTTCGCTGACCACGGCCATGCCGATGCTGAGGTGGTAGTCGCTCTGCGATTTGTTGAACGACTCCAGCAACTCGCACTGCTGGATGCGCACCAGATCGCGTGTTTCCTTTTCCACGTACCACAGCTGCACGTGCGATAAAACCTGCAGAGTCGAGCCGTAGCGGTTCTTGATGCGCCGAGCTCCGGCGGCCACTCCCCGCATTCGTCCTGAAGAGCGCCCCAGAAAACTGACCAGCCGGTCCGCCTCCCCCAGGGGAAAAGTTTTTAAAATGATGGCTTCCGTTTCCCGGGCGGGCATGAATTTCGCCGCGGTCATTTTCGCTGAGCCGTTGCACAGGCTCAAATTTGCGCACACGCGGAACATGCTTAATTACCATACCCGCATGCGCGGCGCAATCTTTTGCCGATAAAAAACTAAGATGAACTCGGTAATTCGATTTTTGCCGTGTAAATCAGCAGCATGATCTGTCAGCTACAAAAATAAAATTATTCTTGCGAGCGCAAGCTCTTTCCATTTCGACGGGATTTCGTTACTCTGACGACGGCCCGCCACGTGTTCATTCCTTTAAAAGACCTCAACCGGCACCGGAATTTCCCGGTCATCAATGTCGTTTTAATCTGGATAAATATCGCCGTCTTTTTCTATCAACTGACGCTGTCCCCGCACCTGGTCAAAGCTTTCGTAATGGCCAATTCAACCATCCCGGCGCGCTTCCCGGCGTTCCTGGCAGGGCGAATTGATTTTCACAGCACCTTTCTGCCGTTGGTGACCAGTATGTTTCTGCACGCCGGCTTTGCGCATATCGCCGGCAACATGTTGTTCCTCTGGATTTTCGGCGACAACGTCGAGGATTTTTTCGGGCATTTTACGTATCTGTTGTTCTATCTGGTTTGCGGCGTAGGCTCGGGTTTCCTGCATGTGCTTTTCAATCTGAACTCTCCCCTGCCATCGCTGGGAGCGAGCGGCGCGATTTCCGGAGTGATGGGCGCATACCTGGTGCTGTACCCCGGCGCACGCATTCTGACACTGGTGTTTATTTTTCTAGTACCGATTCCAGCTGTATTCATTCTGGGGTATTGGTTCTTTCTGCAATTTGTTTCAGGGGTCACGAGTCTTGGAGCGGTCGCTTCGGGAGGCGTGGCCTGGTGGGCGCACATTGGAGGATTTTTGTTGGGGATGTCGCTGCGGTGCTCGCGAAGTCGCAGGCACCCTCTCGCCAATCCCTTTAAAGGTCGTTCTACCCTCAAAACTTAAAAACACGAATTGCCTCCTGCGTCCCTTTCGCTGCGCAAAGTGGATTTTCTTAAACCTAAAGTGAAACTTGCAATGTCGAACTGCCGACATTTCTCGAAGGACACTTGCCACTCGTGCGATTGTGACAGTTAAAGTGTTTCTTGCAATGTCGGCGCGTCGACTTTTCTGGTATGCCGTAAGGATAATTTTCTGAAATTCAATAGTTAAAGTAATGCTTGATGATCTGAATATCGAATTTTTTAATTCCGGCTGAAAGTTTTGGCGACGATGATTGCCTTCGGGATCGGCACGGGTGCAGAGACTCTCACTCCCAGATTTAAAGTTATGCTTGTATTGTCGACACGCCGACATTTCAGGGGAGACGCTGAGGTCGTGCGGGATTTCGCAAAAATTAAAATTTAAGGTTGGACTTGAGATGTCGAATGCCGACATTTTTAACAATCTTCGCCAGCCAATCGCCGACCTGCGCGGTCGTGTGGGTGCCGCCTAGATCGGGAGTGACAACATTGTGACGTAGAGCGGCTTTCACGTTTTCATTTAGCGCGGAAGCTTGATGGGTCCACCCAAGAAAATCCAGCATCATGGCGGATGCCAGCACGCTGCCGAATGGATTTGCGATTCCCTTGCCCGCGATGTTGGGGGCCGATCCATGCACCGGCTCAAAGAGCGACGTTTTACCCGGATGAATGTTGCCGGAGGGCGCCAGGCCTAAACCTCCGGCGAGTTGCGCGCCGAGGTCGCTGATGATGTCGCCAAAAAGATTGCAGGTGACGATGACGTCGAACTGCGTCGGGTCGCGCACGAGCTCCATGGCGAGCGTATCGATATATAGATGGCGCGATTCTATGGCCGGATATTCCTGACGAACTTCCTTGAAAACGCGCTGCCACAAATCGTGCGCAAAGGTCATGGCGTTGGACTTATCGCTCATGCACACGCGCTTGAGTTTTTTGCCCTGTGCATACTCGAAGGCGTAGCGAATAATGCGCTCCACGCCTTTGCGCGAATTCACGTCTTCCTGGACGGCGATCTCGTCGGCAGTTCCCTTCTTGAAGAATCCTCCGACGCCGACATAGAGACCTTCGGTATTTTCCCGGAACACCATCAAGCGAATATCTTTTTCCGTGCGATTGCGCAGCGGCGTGAGGCGTTCGTGAAATAACTCGACGGGGCGAGCATTCACATACAGGTCGAGCTTAAATCGCAAGCCCAGCAGGATATCCGCGGCATGCTGATTGGAGGGAACGCGGGGATCGCCGAGCGCGCCGAATAAAATGGCGTCGAAATCGTCGCGCAGCATTTCTACCGCACCATCAGGCAGGCTAACGTTTTCACGCAGATACTTGTCGGCGCCCCAATCGAATTCGACAAACTCCATGGAGCGGCCCGTGGCGGAACAGACTGAGCGCAAAACTTTCAGCGCTTCGGGCGTGACTTCTTTGCCGATACCATCGCCGGGAATCACGGCGATTCGCGCGGCAGGTCCGCCTTTACGCATGGGCAATTTTTCCAATGTACCTCTTAGTGCCACGAGTTATTGTAACTAGGTGAGGCGCTCGACGCGCGTGGTAAGTTTTTCAATGCGATCACGCCGCGGCTCGAAACCAATTCCCGGACCCTGCGGCATGCGTATCGTTCCCTGCGGAGACACGGTAACTTCCGGTTCGATGATGTCTTCTTCCCAGTAGCGCTTGCTCGCGGTGATGTCGCCGGGAAGCGTGAAGTTCGGCAGCGAGGAAAGCGCGATGTTGTGTGCGCGGCCGATGCCGGATTCGAGCATGCCTCCGGACCATACCGGAACGCCGTGTTGCTGGCAAATATCATGGATGCGTTTGGCGACGGTGAACCCGCCGACGCGGCCCAGTTTGATGTTGATGATTTTGCAGGCGCCCAAAGTCACGGCGGCCTCGGCCTGCTCCGCGGTATGGATGCACTCGTCGAGACAGATGGGCGTGTCGAGTTTCTTCTGCAATTCGATATGGCTGTAGAGGTCGTCCCAGCCAAGCGGCTGCTCGATCATCATCAGATAGAAGCCTTCGAGTTGCTTGAGCAACGGCCAGTCCTCCGGACGATAGGCGGAATTGGCATCAACCATCAGTTTAATTCTCGGAAACTCCTGGCGCAGGCGGCGGACGGGCTCGAGATCGTTCCCCGGCTTGATTTTAATTTTGATGCGCTGGTATCCGGCGTCTATTTCTTTCTTTACGTCGGCAATTAAAACCTCAAGTGATTTTTTAATTCCTATGGAGACGCCGCTGCTAGTTTCCTGGCGGGAGCCTCCGATTAATTTCCAGAGCGGAACATTTTTGATTCGGGCTTCAGCGTCCCACACGGCAGCTTCAAGTGATCCTTTAGCCATGTTGTGACCGCGCACGCGCTCGAGCAGCCCCCATATTTCGGAAGCAGATTCAAATTCTTTGCCTTTGATTAGCGGCCAGAGATACTCGCGCAAGGTGAGCCACGCGGTCGCCTCGGTCTCGGGGCTGTAGTAGGGTGTGGTGCCTGCGACGCACTCGCCCCAACCGGAGGCGCCGTTAATTTTTGCCTCCACCAGGAGGATTCGGCGGAGGTCGGTGCGATCCATGCTGGTTTCAAATGGCACAACTAATTTCATGGGAACTTCGCGAAGGGTAAGTTCGGATATTTTCATGATTGGATGCACAGCCCCGTTTTTAAAATCGACGCAGTTTCTGTAACGACCGCTCGACGCTCTTACTAAAGAGACGTTAAAAATCACTCCATGGGTACAAGAGGTAGGCGGGAGTTGCCGAGTCGGTGCGCACGGCGACCGCTGCGTAGCCTCGATTGAAATATTTCGAGAAATCGGTTTGCAAACGCGATTGGAGAGCAGCTAGATGCTGAGGGCCTCGCGACGGACCCGACGTTTCGTTGGGCATTTTATTTGGCGATGATGCTAACCCGAGATCTGGTGATAATTCGATGACGGCGGGATTGTCCGGAACGTGGACGGTCACGCCTGCCACGGCGGCGACGACTCGCGGCGAATCTAGATGCCACTCCGCGAACAGGCGATCGGTAGCGAGTCCGCGGTGCAAAGGACTGGTAGTGACGCCGTAAAAATTCGGCAGATATTTTCGGCAGATGGCGCCGAGACGATTCAAATTAAAATGCGCGTTGCGAATTTCCAGGGGATCGAAAGTCCAGCAGATGGTGCGGATATCGCGGCTGAGGGCTTCTTCGCGCTGGAAAAGTTTGAGCATTCTACCGACGCCGCGATCACGATAGCCGGAGTGCACACCGGTCATGTGCGAGTGGAGGTACGGTGCGCCATCGCGCAGGCCGGCTACAGCGAGCGTGAAACCAACGAGGCGATCGCCGTCGAACGCACCGAGGACCTGGCCGCCGGAATTGGCGGCGACAACGAAGAGCGTGACGGGCTCGATCTCGAGATCTTCTTCTTCCCAGATTTCGCGCTCCAGGGCAACACAACGAAGGAATTCGTCGAGCGCGTGGCATTTGCGAACGACGATGGGGGAGCCGCTAGTCATTTGTGATAGAACATCCGTGGTCGACGATCTGCTATTGATAAGCAACGGCCTTCCGCTAGTTGGCTGATTACTTTTTCAGTTATTCACCGCGTGCTGGTGGCGGCGGATTTCAATGTTTGCGGTTTCTTATTTTCGGCGCGTTTTACGGAATCCCAGAGGGATTCCATTTCTTCGCGCGGCAAATCGGCGAATGCACGGTTGCGAGCCGATGCCGATTTTTCCATCTGCGCAAAGCGACGCTGAAATTTCGCGTTGGCTTTTTTAAGCGCGATTTCCGGATCGACCTGCACGAAGCGCGCGAGGTTAACCGCGGCAAAGAGCAAGTCGCCAAGCTCTTCCTCGGCTTTGCCAAGCTCGTTTTCGTTCAATGCGTGGCGAACTTCGGCCATTTCTTCGCGCAATTTTTCGAAAATTCCGCCGGCATCGCTCCAATCAAAACCGGCGCGGGCGGCTTTGCGGGAGAGCTGCAGACCTTCAAGCATGGCGGGCAAGCCGCGGGAAACGCCGTCGAGCAGTGAGATAGTTTTGTCGTTGGGCGCCGGCGCCGAAGCGTTCACTGGCGCGGATTCTTTTTCGAGGCGCTCCTGCGCCTTGATGCGCTCCCAACGCTGCAAAACTTCTGTGGAATTTTTGGCTCGGAGTTTTCCGAAGACATGCGGATGGCGGCGAACCATCTTATCGTGAATTTCGCGGACGACGTCAGCCGCGGTGAAGCGGCCCTGCTCGCGCGCAATCTCCGAATGAAAAACCACCTGAAGAAGAAGATCGCCCATTTCCTCGGCGAATTTGGCGTCGTCGCCGGAATCGAGAGCGTCCAGAACTTCGTAGGCTTCTTCGACCAGGTAAGAACGAAGAGTGGCGTGCGTTTGTTCGCGGTCCCACGGACAGCCTTGCGGAGCGCGCAGGCGTTTTTGTACGGCGACGAGTTTTTCAAACCAATCGCCGGCAGTTAAAGTTTTGTTGTTGTTGGCGGGTTTTTGATTGGTTTGGGATTTGTGCTTTGGATTGGACGGTTTTCGACGCGCTGCTTTTCGGCTTTCGTTATTTCGCGGATTCTTTACTCGGGAAGGCATCGCCAATGCGCAGATGAGCGCTCGTCAGCAGGCAGTACACTTTACGGCGAGGAGGAAATTTTGACAAGCGTTCTCACAACGCATGTGGTTAGCCGCTAGAGGGCGGATTTGCAGCGCAGTAGAGAATACTGAAAGCGGTCAGGCATGATAAACTGAAAAAGAATTTGACTGCCGAGGATCAAGCCTTGTCCGACAACAAGCAAGAAGAAACATTCCGCGTAATCGACCGGAGGCCGTTTACATCCGACGGCGACATACGAAAAGACGTTGTGGAAGCCCAAGAACGCAAAGCAGAACGCGAAGCAGCGCGCGAGGCGCAACTGGAAGCGGCTAGAAAGCCTGCTCCCGTGGCGGGAGCTTCCGGACTGGTTGGCGCGGCGGGAGAAACGGCAGCGCAGACTCCCGCGGATGTACCGAAGGCTTCGCCGGCGTTTGAAAATTTAATTCGCATGATCGGCAGCAACGCGGCGATGGTGCTGGGCGCTTACGCGGATCCGCGCACGGGGCAGCCGGTGCTCGATCCGGAAGCGGCTCGCGAACTGATCGACATGCTGGATGCGCTGCACGAGAAAACCAAAGGCAACCTGGCGCCGGAAGAAAGCGATTTGCTGCTGGACCTTCTCGGCAAATTGAAAATGACGTTTCTGGAAGTCAACCAGGCAGTGGCTGCGCAAGCGGCGAAACAGGTCAAGGCTACCGCGAAGAGGTAAAACGATTTAGTTGGTCGATGCGGAGTACGGGTCGGCCGCTTTGCACTCAGATGATTCGCGGCAGTTCGCTCTGTACAGCTCGCGCGCAAGAATAAATGTTTCGTAGACAGCGTCTCGAAGTAAATGCTTCGCACGATGATTCCATCGAGCAGTTCCCTTCTTCTCCATGCCTCGTGAACCCATAAAACTAACCGTGCTCGGCTCGGGCACTTCCATGGGCGTGCCGACGCCGGGCTGCCATTGCCGGGTGTGCAGCTCGCGCGATCCGCGGGACAAGCGGCTGCGGCCATCGCTGCTGCTTTCGCGCGGGGGACAAAACGTGGTGATCGACACGACGCCGGATTTTCGGCAACAAGCCTTGCGCGCGCGGATCGATCGGCTCGATGCGGTTGTACTGACGCACGGGCATGCCGATCACATCATGGGATTCGACGACATTCGTCCGTTCAACATTCGGCAGCGAGCGGCGCTGCCGGTGTATGGAAATAAAGAAACATTCGGCGTGCTGCGGCAGGCGTTCGCTTATGTTTTTCACGGTAAGCCGACGCTGAGCACGGTGCCGAGCGTAGATCTGCATTTGATCGACGGGCCGTTTCCGTTGCTGGGTGTGCCGATTACGCCGATACCGCTGGTGCACGGCGACCTGGAAGTGCTGGGATTCCGCTTTGGCAACGCGGCTTATCTGACGGACTTCAGCGCGTTGCCGGAATCGTCGGAGAAGCTGCTGCACGACCTGGACGATTTAATTATCGATGCGCTGCGTGACGCCCCTCACCCGATGCATCAGACGGTGGACCAGGCGCTGGCGCTGGTGCAGAAACTTGCGCCCAAGCGGGCGTGGTTCACGCACATCGCGCACGACCTTTCGCACGAGGAAACGAATCAACGATTGGCGGCTGGCGGATTTGGCAATGTGCAGCTGGCTTACGACGGATTGCAATTTGATGTGGGTGTAAATGCGAGCGATGGGAATGGGGATGTAGTGAAAGAACATGAGTCCGTGGTACTGGATGCGACAGCGCCCGGAGTGACGACATTTTCTTCGTCGGCGGCGTGGAGCGCGCACTATGCCGCGACGAAACGCGCGAGCGTACTGGCGATTGGAAATTTTGACGGACTGCACCTGGGACATCAGGCAATTTTGCGAGCCGCAGTGGAGCGAGCGATTGAGGTGAAGGCGGTTTCAACGGCGCTGACGTTCGATCCGCCGCCGTTAAAAGTTTTGCGGCCGGAATCGGCACCGTTGCGACTTTCCACCAATACGCAGCGCATCGCGGGGTTCAGCATGATGGGTGTGGAAGCGGCGGTGGTGCTTCCGTTTACGAGGGAGTTGGCGCGACTGGAGCCGCTGGATTTCGTGGAGGAGATTTTAGTAAACGATTTGCGGGTGGCGGCGATTCTGGTGGGAGAAAATTTTCGATTTGGGCACCGGCAAAGCGGCAACGTGAAACTTTTGCGCGAATTGGGAGAACGGCTGGGGTTTGAAGTGGTGATCATTCCGCCGGTGGTGTATCGCGGGGAGGTTGTTTCGAGCACGATCATCCGGCGCGAAATCATGGATGGCGACGTGAGCCATGCAGGGCGGCTGCTGAGGCGGCCGTTTGCGTTAACGGGAGAAATTGTGAGCGGCACGGGGACTGGTCGGAAATTTACGTTTCCAACGTTGAATCTTGCGCCGGAGCAGGAATTGCTGCCGGCGCGCGGCGTGTACATTACGCGGAGTCGATTTCCGGGAGAGTCGCGGAGTTATCGGTCGGTGACGAATATTGGGATGCGGCCGACGTTTAACGGGAGTGTGCTGAGCGTGGAGACGTATTTGCTTAACTTTGCGGGGAACGTTCCGGCGAAGCGGATAGAGGTGCGGTTTTGGGAGAGGTTGCGCGAGGAGAAGAAGTTTAGCGGGCCGGAGGAATTGCGCTGGCAGATTGCGCGGGATGTTGCCGCGGCGGAGCGGTTTTTTTCGCGGCTGCGAAGGATGCGGGCGGCGCGGAAGTTGGCGTGAGAACGTGTTAGGACTGCGAGAAATCGGGTGGACGTGGTTGAGATCGAAGAGAGATTCCTCGCCTCGGC